>JAJYGY010000003.1 GCA_021790555.1 bacterium | reverse complement strand
TGGGGGGCGCTGGGATCTTCCCCCAGGCTCCGCCCCAGTTGACCGCGAAATTGGGCTGCTCCCAGGCGAAGGCCCACCAGGCCAGGTTGTGGCCGGCGCCGGCTTCGGGCGCGGGGACGCGGGCGGCCTTCACGGAGCCCAGCCTGAAATAATCCGCGATGGCCTTCCAGTCCATGCCCGAAAGGCGCATGCGCACCACCACCACGGGCGCCACCCTGGCCCGGCCGGCCAGGTCGAAAAGCCGGCCCAGGTCCCTGTCCGGGATGCCCTGCAGGCTGGCCCAGCGCACCTGCTGGGGCGGCACGCCGTATTTTTGGGCCAGGGCCGCGAAGTCCGCGCCGGCTTTGGCGGCCAGGCAGGGCGCGGCCAGGGCCAGGACGGCCGGCAGAAGAAGGGAGAGAATCCGTTTCATGACCCGCCTCGAAGAGCCTCCGGGCCCATTTTCCACCCGCGGGCGGGAAAATGCAACGGCAGGCCGGAGGCGGGGGCCTAGAATTCCGGCCGCTGGGCCAGCACCAGGCTTTGGCCCACCCTGCGGCAGTCGAAGCCGGCCTGGCGCAGCAGAATCATGGCCCCGCCGAGGGCGGCCTCGTGGTGGGCCCGCCTGAGAGGCCGCCAGAAGCGCCCGGCCTGGAGCCCCAGCACCAGGATCCCCAGCGGCTTCAGGACCCGGCGCAGCTCGGCCAGCCCGGCCAGGGGGTCGTCCCAGTGGCGGAAGCCGTGCACGGCCGCGGCCTTGTCGAAGCTTTGGTCCGGGAAGGGAAGGCGCGACACCGGGGCCAGGCGCAGGTCCACCCGGCCGCGCCGGATGCCGGCCGCGTTGCGGCGCCGGGCCCGCCGCAACGCGGCCCGCGACACGTCCACCCCGGCCACCCGGGCGACGGGCTGGCCCGCCTCGAGCATGCGCACCAGCTCGCCCGGGCCGAAGCCGACCTCCAGGATGCGGTCGTTTTCCATGGGTTCAAGCAGGTCCAGGGCGCGCCGGTTCATGCGGCGGTCGACCAGGGCCAGGGCCCTGCCCAGCAGGCGTCCCACCCGGCCCGCCCGGGGCGGCCCCTCTTCCCCGGCCCGGGCGGATCTCAGGCCGGCCTTCAGGGTGATGCCGTGCGCCGTGCTCATGGTGCCTCCGGAAGGGTGGCGGGCCGGGCCCGGCTTGGGCCGGATGCCGCCAGCCCCACCCTAGCGGGGCCGGGGCAAGGGGGCGTGAAGGGGCTGTTACTTCGCGGTTAAATCTTGAACCAGGCCCTTTCCAGGCGCGGGGATTGGGCCTAAAATGGCCCGTCAGGATCTGAAACCCACCAAGCCGCTAGGGAGGCGCCATGCCGCCGGAAGGCCCGAATCCGGATTTCCGCCAGGAAGTGCGGAAGCTGAGGGACTGCCTGCAGGAAGTGGATTTTCTCTACCAGTTGAAGCTGGAGGAGCTGGACAAGCTGATGGCGGCGATGAAGAAGCGCCGCTATCCGGCCGGCCACGACGTCATCCGGCAGGGGGAGAGGGGCGACGCCTTCTACCTCATCGCCTCGGGCAGGCTTTCGGTGTGGGTGAAGGGCAAGCAGGTGGCCACGCGGTACCCGGGGGAATTCTTCGGCGAGGGGGCCCTGGTCAACGACGCGCCGCGCTCGGCCACGGTGCGGACCGAGGCCGAGACCGAGCTCTACATCCTGCACAAGGACGAGTTCAACAAGATCCTCATGGCCAACCCGGGCATCGCCGCCTCCATCAAGTCCCACATGTCGCAGAGGAAATAGGGGCCCTAGACCCCGTACTTCTCGATCCCTTCCTTCAACAGGGCCCGCGCGTCCTCCCTGGACATCCTGGCGCGGGCCTCCTCGATGACGCTCTGCATCAGCTTGCCGCCCAGCTGGCCCAGAAGGGCCGGGGGCTTCTGCGCCAGTTCCTCGTGGAAATCCGCGTCCGAGGCGGGCATCAGTCCCAGGCCCAGGGCCCTTTCGCACAGCAGGGCCAGGTGCAGCGATTCCAGGTTGCGCCCCTGGCGGTGGAACAGGGCCCCCAGGCCCAGCAGGGCGCCCAGGCTGTAGTCGCCGGGCTTGCCCTGCCGGCTCAGCTTCAGCGCGCGCTGGTACTGCCCCTCACCCATGCCCGAGGCCGTCTCGGCGAAATCCAGGTCGCCCAGGCGCACGGCCAGGCGGGCCTCCCCCTCGCGCGAGCCGGCCTGGATGAACTCCTGCTGGGCCCGCAGGAAAAGCCCCCGCGCCAGGGCGGGCCGGCCCTGCTTCAGGCGGGCCGTGCCCTGGCTTTCCAGGGCCAGGGCGCGGCCCTGGCCCGAGCCGGCCCGGCCGAAGGGCTGCAGCGACTCCCCCAGCAGGGCCAGGGCCTCGTCGAAGGCGCCCTGGCGGGCCACCAGCTGGCCCTTCTGGCGCAGGGCCCCGGCCTGGCCGGCCCAGTCGCCGGCGGCCTGGGCCTCGCTGACCACCTGGTCCACCGCGCGGAAGGCCGACTGCAGGTCGCCCAGGCCGGCGTGGATGTCGCACAGGTTGCGCAGGGCCTGCGAGCGGCCCCGCGCGTGGCGCAGCCTGCCGAAGAGCGAAAGGGCCTCCTGCATGGGGGCCTTGGCCTGGGCCCACAGGCCCCGCCGCATGGCCGCCACGCCCAGGGCGTGCACGGCCCAGGCCGCCGATTCGAGGTCGCCCAGGCCGAGGAAAAGGTCCCTCGCCTCGGTGAGGCCGCGCGCGCCCTCCGCGCCGTTTCCCGAATCCAGGGCGGTCTGGGCCAGGGCGTTGAGGCTCCAGGCGATCTCCCTCTGGTTGCCCACCTCGCGGAAGACCGCCAGGGCCTCCTCCACCATGGGCCGGCCCTCCCTGGCCCGGCCCTGGCGGCACAGCAGGTGCCCCAGGTTGCGGCGGGCCCAGGCCGCGCCGTTGAAGTCGCCCAGGCCGCGGTACAGGCGCTCGGCCTCCTCCAGGGCGCCGGCGCGGCGGGCGTCCTCGGGCCCCATGAACAGCGCCATGCGCACCAGGGCCCAGGCCCAGCCGGGCCGGTTGCCGGCCTTCTTGCACAGGGCCAGGCTTTTTTCCATGCGGTCCAGGGCCTCGGGCGCGCGCCCCAGGGCGTAGGCGCAGTCGGCCCTGCCGGCCTGCAGCGCGGCCAGGGCCGCCAGGGACTCCTCGCGCCCCAGCCCCCCGGCCGAGGCCGGGTCCGCGCCCTCCCACAGGGCCATGGCGCGCTCCAGGCGCGGCTCCCAGTCCCGGGCCAGGCCCCGGATGTCGGCGTACAGGCCCAGGCCCCGGGCGGCCTGGCCGATCTCGCGGGCCATGCCCCGCTCCACGGCCCGGTCCCAGGCCCGCAGGGCGTTGGCGATGTCCCCGGCCAGCTCCGCGAGCGCCTTGGCCTGGCCCGGGCCGGCCAGGGCCGCCTCCCTTTCCCTGACGAAGCGGCAGTAGTGGCGGGCGTGCAGGTCCAGGGTCTCGTCGCGGCGGGCCGGGTTCTCGTCCAGCCGGGCGGAGGCGAAATGGCGCGTCATGCCGGGCAGCCAGGCCCGGCCGCCCTCCCCCGTCTCCACCAGGCACTGGTCGGCCAGCGAGGCCAGCACCTCGGGCCGGACCCGGCACACCAGCTGGGCGTCCTGGGCCGAAAATCCGCCGCGGAAGGCCGAGAGCCGGGCCAGGGCCTCCCTTTCGGCGTTGTCGAGCAGGGCCCAGGAGGAGTCGAAGAGGGCCTTGAGGCCGCGGTGCGATTCGGGAAGGTCCTGCCGGGTGGTGGAGAGGAAGCGCGGGTCCTTTTCGAGGCGCTCGGCCACGGCCTTCAGGGGCAGCAGGCGGGTCCAGCCGGCGGCCAGTTCCAGGCCCAGGGGCATGCCCTGCAGGGCCCGGCAGACCTTCAGGAAGTCGGCGCGGTCGGCCGGCCCCAGGCTGAAGCCGGGCTTGAAGGCCTGGGCCTGGCGGGCGAAGAGCTGGCCGCAGCCCCCGGCCTCGGGGGCCTGGTCGGAGAAGTCCAGCCCCTTGACCGGCAGCACGGTTTCGCCCGGCAGGTTGAGCCGGCGCCGCGAGCAGGCCAGCACGCGCAGGCGCGGGCAGGCGCGCAGCAGGTCCAGCACCAGGTTTCCCGAGCCGGCCAGGCGCTCGCAGGGGTCCAGGATGAGCAGGAGGTTCTTTTCCCTGAGATACTCGGCCAGCTGCTGGGCCGGGTC
>JAJYGY010000191.1 GCA_021790555.1 bacterium | reverse complement strand
GGACGGAAACCACCTCATCCTGTGGAAGCGCGTCCCGGCCGCGCGGGTGCCCCTGGGCACGAAGCTCAGGCAGTGGCTCATCCAGAAGCAGAGCCTCCGGGTGGTCTTCATCCGCCGCATGGCCCTGCTGCTGGGGGTGGTGATCTCGCTGGTCTTCGGCTACGGGGCCTACCAGGTGCGCCAGTCGCTGAGGAGCCGGTTCATCTACACCGCCGAGTCCACCGTGCAGGACATGGCCGCGGCCAGCCTGGACCGCCTCTACAAGCGCGAGGACCTGATGCTCTCGTCGCTGGTGACCGACGTGCTGAAGCACGACCCGGCCCTGGGCTACGCCGTGGTGGTGGACTCCAAGGGCGTCATCCTGGGTTCGGGCGACCTGAACCAGCTCTTCACCCCCTACCAGCCGCCCCCGGGCGTCGGCCCGGCCGGGCCCCGGGTGGAAAAGAAGACCTGGGTCGACCCCCGGGGGGAGAAGTTCTACGACGTCAGCATCGCCATCATGGACCACGGGCGCGCCTTCGGGCAGGTGCACGTGGGCCTGAAGGAGTCGGCCATCCGCCTGGCCGTGCAGCGCGAGCAGGAGGGGCTGATCCTGATGGGGCTGTTCTTCCTGCTGATGGGGTTGGGGGGCAGCTGGTTCCTCATCAAGGTCATCATCTCCCCCATCCAGCTGCTCACCGACGGCGTGGTGGCCATCGGCGAGGGGCGCCTGGAGCACCGCATCCAGCTGAGCACCAACGACGAATTCGGCCAGATCGCCAGCGCCTTCAACCAGATGGCCCAGAAGTTCTCCAGCGCCCAGAAGAGCCTCATCGAGCAGGAGGCCATGAAGAAGGAACTGCAGGTGGCCAAGGTGATCCAGCAGACCCTGCTGCCGCGCGAGCTTCCCCAGGTGGAGGGCTACGACGTCAGCAGCCTGTACCGCGCGGCCAAGGACGTGGGGGGCGATTATTACGACTTCATCCGGGTGGACCGCAAGCGCTTCGGCATCTGCGTGGCCGACGTCTCGGGCAAGGGGGTTCCCGGTTCGCTGGTGATGACCATGATCCGCACGTCGCTGCGCCTCGAGGCCCGGGGCAACCCCTCGCCCTCGCGCGTGCTCGACCAGGTCAACAGTTTCGTGACCGACGACATGAAGCGCGGCATGTTCGTCACGCTCTTCTACCTGGTGCTGGACTCCCACAAGCGCCTGATCCAGTTCGCCAGCGCCGGCCACGACCCCCTCATCCTCTACCGGGCGGCCACCCGCAAGACCTACATGCTGAAACCGCGCGGCTTCCCCCTGGGGATCTCGCTTCCCGACCCCGCCCTTTTCGGCAAGTCGCTGGGGGAGGAGCAGGTGCACCTGGCCAAGGGCGACATCCTGGTGGCCTACACCGATGGCATCGCCGAGGCCATGAACGAAAAGCGGGAACTCTACGGCCTGGAGCGCTTCATCCGCTTCATCCGGCTCAACGCCGGCTTGACTTCCAAGGAATTCGTCGACAAGCTGGACCAGGAGATCCACGCCTTCACCGGCGACTATCCGCAGAACGACGACATCACCCTGGTGGCCATCAAGGAAGGGCTTTCCGAACAGGAGATGCAGGACGGGCTGCGCCACAAGCTGGTGGACCTGGTGGAGAACCGGCGCCTGTCCATCGCCGAGGCCTGCCGCCGCCTGAACCTGACCCCTTCGGCCTGGTATTCCTACCAGCGGCGCAAGGCCAAGCTGGGGGCGGAAGGGGCCCTGCGGACCCGCCGGCTGCGCAAGGAGGAACTGAAGCAGGTCAGCCTGGAGGAGCGGGAGCTTCTGTATCCCCTCATCGCGCGCAATCCCGAGTGGGAGAGCAAGGAGCTGGCCCGCGAGATCAACCGCGACCAGCCCGCCGAATCGCGGATCGAGGGCGAGGCGGTGGATCACGAACTGGCCCGCCTGAAGCTGGTCACCCTGGAGCAGCGCCAGAAGTTCGCCGCGCGCTGGGCCAGGGGCGGCGCGGCGGCGGCCCTGCCGGCGCTGGAGGCCAGGAGGCTGGTCGCCGCCAACGGCGGAGCCCCGGCCCCGCTTCCGGCTCCCGGTGGGGAACCGGAAGCGCCGCCAAGGGAGCTTCCGGCCCTGCCCCCTCCGGCGCAGGGCGGGGCGCCGGTGGAGGAGGCCGCGGCCCCGGCCCCGGAGGGGGCGGCCGCGGAAACGCCCGCCGAAAACGGGAACACTGAGGGGGAGCGATGAATTTTCCTGCGGTGCGAATGAGGAGATGGAGGATGCGGCCCGCCCTGCGGGCCCTGGCGCGCGAGGCCTGGCTCAGGCCGGCAAACCTGGTGGCGCCGCTGTTCGTCACCGAGGCCGCCCGGGGCAGGCGCGAGATTCCTTCCATGCCCGGGCAGTTCCAGCTGGGCCAGGGGGACCTGCTGAAGGAGGCCGAGGAGCACGCCAGGGCCGGGGTTCCGGCCCTGCTGCTGTTCGGGCTCCCGGCGCGCAAGGACGCGCGCGGCAGCGGGGCCTGGGCAAGGAACGGCGCGGTGCAGCGGGCCGTGCGGGCCCTGAAGCGCCGTTTCCCCGGCCTGGTGGTGATGACGGACGTGTGCCTGTGCGAGTACACCAGCCACGGGCACTGCGGGCTGGTGCGCCGGGGCAGGGGGGGCGCCTTCGAGATCGCCAACGACCCCACCCTGGAACTGCTGGCCCGGACGGCCCTCAGCCACGCCGAGGCCGGCGCCGACGTGGTGGCGCCCTCGGACATGATGGACGGACGGGTGGCCGCCATCCGGGCGGCCCTGGACAAGGCCGGCCTGGGGAACACGGCCATCCTTTCCTACGCCGCCAAGTACGCCTCGGCTTTTTACGGGCCCTTCCGCGAGGCGGCCGGTTCGGCGCCCTCCTTCGGGGACCGGCGCAGCCACCAGATGGATCCGGGCAACCGGCGCGAGGCCCTGCGCGAGATGGCCCTGGACCTGGAGGAGGGGGCGGACATGCTGATGGTGAAGCCCGGCCTGGCCTACCTGGACATCCTGCGCGAGGCGCGGGACCGGTTCGAGGCGCCCCTGGCGGCCTACAGCGTCAGCGCGGAGTACAGCATGGTGAAGGCGGCGGCGGCCAGGGGCTGGGTGGACGGCGGGGCCCTGCGCGACGAGATCCTGCTTTCGATGAGGCGGGCGGGGGCCGACCTGATCCTGACCTATTTCGCCAAGGAATACGCCCTGGACCATCCCCAGGGGGCGTGAGGACGGCATCTCGGGAGGGGAAGTGGCATTTTCACAGGTGGAATCGAGGCGGTATTTCGACAAGGCGCGCCGCTACCTGGTGGGCGGGGTCAATTCACCGGTGCGCGCCTTCAAGTCCGTGGGGGGCACGCCCGTGGTCATGGAAAAGGGCAAGGGCCCCCACCTCTGGGACCTGGACGGCAACCGCTACGTGGACTACGTGCTTTCCTGGGGCCCCCTTGTCCTGGGACACGCCCATCCGGCCGTGCTGAAGGCCATGCAGCAGGCGGCCCGCAAGGGGACCTCGTTCGGGGCCTGCCACTCCCTGGAACTGGAACTGGCCTGGCTGGTGAGGCAGGCCTTTCCCAGCATGCAGAAGGTCCGCTTCGTCTCCTCGGGGACCGAAGCCACCCTGTCGGCCCTGCGCCTGGCCCGGGGGGTCACCGGACGCGACCACATCCTCAAGTTCGAGGGCTGCTACCACGGCCACGCCGACTCGCTGCTGGTGAAGGCGGGTTCCGGCGCGGCCACCCTGGGGGTGCCGGATTCGGCCGGGGTGCCGCGCCCGGTGGCCGCCTGCACGCTGACCCTGCCCTACAACGACATCCAGGCGGTCAAGCGCCTCTTCCGCAAGATCGGCGGGCAGATCGCCGGGGTCATCGTGGAGCCGGTGGCGGGGAACATGGGCCTGGTGCCCCCCCAAAGCGGGTTCCTGGAGACCCTGCGCCAGGAGACCCAGAAATACGGAAGCCTGCTCATTTTCGACGAGGTCATGACCGGATTCCGGGTGGCCCTGGGCGGCGCCCAGGAGGTCTTCGGCATCAAGCCCGACCTGACCTGCCTGGGCAAGGTGCTGGGGGGCGGCCTTCCCTGCGCGGCCCTGGGCGGGAGGGCCGAAGTGATGGATTTCCTGGCCCCCTTGGGCCCGGTGTACCAGGCAGGCACCCTTTCCGGAAACCCCCTGGCCATG
>JAJYGY010000289.1 GCA_021790555.1 bacterium | reverse complement strand
AAGGCTGTTGCCTGGGGACGGGAACTGTGATAGTTTTTGCCCGTCTTTCCGGGTGAGGCGCAAGGGCGGTGCCAGGAAGCCCCCGGCCGGAAAATAAAAAAATTTATTTTTGCCGTTTTGTCCTTACCAAAGGGCAGCCGGAAGCCGGGAAACCGTGGCCTCCGCCTGCCCTTTGGCGTTTCAAGGGGCCCTTGGATGGCGGTTTTGAGCAAAAAAGTCGACTACGGCTCGCTGAACCCGGAGCAGTTGAAGGCCGTGCGCCACGTGCAGGGCCCCCTGCTGGTGCTGGCCGGCGCGGGCAGCGGCAAGACCCGGGTGATCACCACCCGCGTCGCCCACCTCATCCTGCGGGAGGGCGTGGACCCCGGGCAGATCCTGGCCGTCACCTTCACCAACAAGGCGGCCCAGGAGATGAAGGAGCGCCTGGCCTCCCTGCTGGGCCGGGGCGTGGCCGGGCCCATGTGGGTCTCCACCTTCCACAGCTTCTGCGTGCGGGTGCTGCGGGTCGAGGCCGCGGGGCTGGGCTTCCAGCCCAACTTCTCCATCTACGACGAGGACGACCGCCTGCGCATGGTGAAGGAGTGCATGCACGAACTGCAGCTGGACGAGAAGCTGCTGAAGCCCCAGGTGGCCATCTGGCGCATGAGCGACGCCAAGAACCTGCTGGTGGACGTGGAGGAATTCGCCAACCTGGCGGTGGACGACACCAGCTCGCGCGTCTCGGGCATCTACGGCCTGTACCAGAAGAAGATGAAGGCCAACAACGCCATGGATTTCGACGACCTCATCTTCCACGTGGTGAGGCTTTTCGAACGCGACAAGGCCGCCCTGGGCCGCTGGCAGGAGAAGTTCCCCTTCATCCTCATCGACGAGTACCAGGACATCAACCAGGCCCAGTACCGCCTGGTGTCCATGCTGGCGGTCCGGCACAAGAACCTGTGCGTGGTGGGCGACGACGACCAGAGCATCTACAAGTTCCGGGGCGCCGACATCCGCAACATCCTGCGCTTCGAGAAGGACTACCCCGAGGCCGAGGTCTTCAAGCTGGAGCAGAACTACCGCTCCACCAAGCGCATTTTGGAGGCGGCCTGGGCGGTGGTGTCGCGCAACCAGGGGCGCAAGGAAAAGAAGCTGTGGACGGAAAACCCCCTGGGGGAGCTCATCACCTACTACCAGGGCGCCGACGAGCAGGACGAGGCCCGCTTCGTCACCGACCAGATCATGGAATGGAACCGGGCCCGCCAGCGGCGCATGAACGAGTTCGTCATCCTCTACCGCACCAACGCCCAGTCGCGCGTGCTGGAGGAGGCCCTGCGGCGCAACCTCATCCCCTACCGCATCATCGGCGGCATGCGCTTCTACGACCGTATGGAGGTCAAGGACGTGCTGTCCTACCTCAAGTTCATCAACAACCCGGCCGATGAGGTGAGCCTGAAGCGCGTCATCAACCAGCCGCCCCGGGGCATCGGCGACATGACCCTGGCCAGGGTGCGCGAGCACGCCTGGAGCCGGGGCCTGGGCTTCTTCCAGGCCATGGACGAGGTGGAGTCCATCGAGGGCCTCCAGGCCAAGGCCCGCGGCCCGCTGAGGCGTTTCGTGGACACCGTCAAGTCCCTGAAGGAACAGGCCGCCTCCCTGCCCGTCTCCCAGTTGATGCTGAAGGCCATCCAGGACACCGGCTACCTGGACTACTGGGAAAAGGAGGCCACCCGCGAGGGAGAGATGCGCGTGGAGAACATCAAGGAGCTGGTCTCCTCGGCGCGCGAGTTTGAGGAACGCAATTCGCCCCGCTCACGGCCCGGGGCGTTGCCGCCGGACCCGGAGGGCCTGGACACGCCGGCCACGGGCCTGGACGCCTACCTGAAGATGGTCAGCCTGGCCAGCTCGGCCGACGAGAAGGACGACGCCCGCGAGCGCGTCACCATGATGACCCTGCACAACGCCAAGGGGCTGGAATTCCCCGTGGTCTTCCTGACCGGCATGGAGGAGAACCTGTTCCCGCACAAGAAGTCGTTCCAGACGGCCGAAAACGGGGACGACCTGGAGGAGGAGCGGCGCCTGTGCTACGTGGGCATCACCCGGGCCCGCGAGAAGCTGTTCCTGACCTGCGCGGTGACGCGGCGCAGCTTCGGCAGCAGCAACTACAACCCGCACAGCCGCTTCCTGGCCGAGATCCCGCCCGAGCTGATGGAGGGCTTCAAGCCCAGCCTGAAGATGCCCTGGGACAGGGAGTCGCCCGGCGAGAGCGAGCCCTTTCTGGACGAGGTCAACCAGGAGGTGCCCGAGGTGCCGGCCTTCCAGATGGGCGAGCGGGTGCGCCACGCCGAGTTCGGCACCGGCCTGGTGGTGGGCGTGCGCCGCGACGGCGAGGACCTGCGCCTGACCGTGTCGTTCCTGAACCACGGGCAGAAGAAGCTGCTGGCAAGCAAGGCCAACCTGGTGAGGCTTTCCAAATCCTAGGGCGGTCCGCCCGCGGGTCCGGGGTTGGGAAGGGAGAAAGCGGTGGAAAGCCGAAGCGTGGAGGAAGCATGAGCCTGACCAAGAAGGACGTCGAATACGTGGCGCGCCTGGCGCGCCTGGAGCTGACCGAGGACGAGAAGGAGACCACCACCCGGCAGCTGGGGGCCATCCTGGAATACGCCCAGAAGCTCAACGCCCTGGACACCCAGGCCGTGGAGCCCACGGCCCACGTGCTGCCCCTGGCCAACGTGCTGCGGCCCGACGAAAGGCTTCCCAGCATGGACCGCGAGGACGTGCTGGCCAACGCGCCGGACAAGGCCAAGGGATGCTTCCGGGTGCCGAAGATATTGGAAGGATAAACCTTGCTTTGCATGGGAAGAGAGCCTTTCGGACTTGAAACCCTTCCGCAAGGCCTTTGATATCATTGCTCGGCCGCTGCGCGCCCTTCGGGCGTCTCCGCGGCCTCGCCGATCACCCGAGAGGATAGGAAGTCTGGTGCTCCAGGGTTCCAAGCCCGAAAGGCCCTCTTCTGGAATCGGCCAGATATGAGAATGACTTCCGTGAAGGATCTTGGATGAACTTTTTCATGAGGGGACCGTGGGACAGGAAATTCTGACCATCGCCGGGGCGGCGGAACAGCTGAGGGCCAAAAAGATCTCCTCGGTGGAGCTCACCAGGGAGGTCCTCAAGCGCGCCGGGGAGCTGGACCCGAAGCTGAGGGCCTACGTGACCCTGGACGGGGAGGGGGCCCTGAAGCAGGCGGCCGAGGCGGACCAAAAGCTGGCCAAGGGCGAGGCCCGGTCGCCTCTGGCCGGCATCCCCCTGGCCCTGAAGGACAACCTTTCCACCCGGGGCCTGCGCACCACCTGTTCCAGCAAAATGCTGGAAAACTACGTGCCGCCCTTCGACGCCACGGTGGTGGAGCGCCTGCGGGCCGCCGGGGCCGTGTTCACGGGCAAGACCAACCTGGACGAGTTCGCCATGGGCTCCTCCACCGAGAACTCGGCCTTCGGCATGACCAGGAACCCTTGGAACCCGGACTACATCCCGGGCGGCTCCTCGGGCGGCTCGGCCGCGGCCGTGGCGGCCGGGCTGTGCCTGGGCGCCCTGGGCTCGGACACGGGCGGCTCCATCCGCCAGCCCGCGGCCTGCTGCGGCGTGGTGGGCCTGAAGCCCACCTACGGCCGGGTCTCGCGCTTCGGCCTGGTGGCCTTCGCCAGCTCCCTGGACCAGATCGGGCCCTTTGCCCGCACGGTGGAGGACGCGGCCCTGATCTCGGGCGCCATCGACGGCCACGACCCCAGGGACGCCACCAGCGCCCCCAACCCCGTGCCCGACTACCTGTCCACCCTCGGGAAGGGCGTGAAGGGCCTGAAGGTGGGGATTCCCAGGGAATATTTCGTGGAGGGCATGGACAAGGAGGTGGAGGCGGCGGTGAGGGCGGCCGTGTCCAGGGTGGAGGCGCTGGGGGCCGAGATCGTCCCCCTCTCGCTGCCCCATTCCGAATACTGCCTGGCGGTGTACTACCTGCTGGCCACGGCCGAGGCCAGCTCCAACCTGGCCCGTTTCGACGGCGTGCAGTACGGCCTGCGGGTGCCGGGAGCGGCCAACCTGACGGACATGTATTCCAGGACCAGGGCCCAGGGGTTCGGCCCGGAGGTCAAGCGCCGCATCATGCTGGGCACCTACGCGCTGTCCTCGG
>JAJYGY010000236.1 GCA_021790555.1 bacterium | reverse complement strand
AGGGGCGGCAGCAGGCGGATGGGGATGTAGCAGTAGACCGAGGCGCCCAGGCAGAGGCCGGCCAGGGCCCAGTCCAGCCGGCGGCGGCCCTGGAGGGCACGCCAGAAGAAGGCCAGGGTGAGCAGCATCCAGAAGGTGGCCAGCGAGTTCATGAAGCCGATGCGGCCCAGCATGAAGCCCCAGCGCGCGCAGCCGTAGAGCAGCAGTCCCAGGGCCGCCAGCCGGGGGCCGAACCACTGCCGGGCCAGGAAGTAGAAGGGGAAGAGGGCCAGGCTGCTGAAGACCGCGGCCATGACGCGCAGGCTGAGGAAGCTTTCGCCGAAGAGCCGGAAGAACACGGCCCCCAGCCAGAAGAACATGCCGGGGTGCTCCACCAGCCCGTTCAGGTACAGGGGCGCGGCGCGGACCGCCAGCACCCTGGAAAGGATGGCCTGGCCGTAGGCCGCCTCGTCGAACCAGTACCCCCGGGGCACCGAGCCCAGGCGCCACCAGCGGAAGAAGAGGGCCAGCGCCAGGGCCGGCAGGAACCAGAGCATTTCCCGGCCGAAACCCGGCGCGGCGGCGGAGTCGCCGCGCGCCCCGGCGGAGGGGGCGCCCTCCCGCACGGCCCAGGCCAGGGCCCCGGCGCCGCAGGCGAGCAGGGCCAGGCCCGGGTCCAGGCAGGCGGGGTGGAAGCGCTGGTGCCACAGCAGGCCCTGGCCCGAGAAGAGGGCCAGCAGGCCCAGGGCCAGGGCGCCCAGGCGGGGCCCCTGGCCCGAGGCCAGCGCCGGGGGGTTGAGCAGCAGGGGAAGCAGGGCCAGGGACGCGGCGAAGGCGAAGGCCGCGCCCAGGGAGGGGCCGGAATAGAAGGCGGCCTGGAACAGCGCGGGCACCAGAAGGCCCAGCCCCAGGAAGGCGGCCAGGGCGGGGAGGGGGACGGCGGAAGCTTTCCTTGGGTTCATGCGCCCTTCAAAACAGGGTGATCTGGTTGGTCTTGGGGAGCACCGAAAGGGCGCCCGTGGCCGAGAGCTTCTCCACCACGGTCTTGTTCAGGCCGGCCCGGTCGGCCAGGTCCTCCACGGACTTGAAGGGAGCCAGGCCGCGCTCCTGCTGGATGCGCAGGGCCGCCGTCTCGCCCAGGCCGGGCAGGCTGACCAGGGGCGGCAGCAGGCCCTGGCCGTCCTCCCGGGGCAGGAAACGGAAGGGGTCGCTGTGGTACAGGTCCACGTGGCCGAACTGGACGCCGCGCAGCATCGCCTCCAGGGCCACCAGCAGGGCCCCCAGCACCTCCTCGTCCTTGGCCGTGGCGCTGTTGTCCAGGCGCATGGCCTTCAGCCTGCCGATGCGCGCGAGCACCTCGGCCCTGCCCTTTTCCACGGTCTGCGACTCGAAGCCGCCGGCGTGCAGGGTCAGCCAGGCGGCGTAGAAGGCGCGCGGGTGGTGCACCTTGAAATAGGCCATGCGCACGGCCGTGAAACAGTAGGCCGTGGCGTGGGCCTTGGGGAACATGTACTGGATCTTCTTGCAGCTCTCCACCCACCACTTGGGGAGCCTGGCCTCGGCCAGGGCCTTCTCCTCCTCGGGTAGGAAGCCGTCGCGGGCGGCCGCGCCCTTGCGCACCTTCTCGGTGATCTTGAAGGCCGTGGCCGCGTCCATGCCCTGGGAGATGAGCTTGTTCATGATGTCGTCGCGGGTGGAGATGACCGTCTGCAGGGTGGCCTGCTTGGACCGGATGAGGTCCTCGGCGTTGTTGGCCCACACGTTGGTGCCGTGGGAGAGGCCCGAGATGTAGATCAGCTCGGTGAAGTTCTTGGGCCTGGTCAGCTCCAGCATGCGGCGGGTGTTCTCGGTGCCGAACTCGGGGATGGCCACCACCCCGGTGGAGCCGAAGAGGGCCTCCTCCTCGGAGGCCAGCTTGGGGAGCCGCAGGGCCTTGTGGCTGTGGAAGATGGACAGGGAATCCGGGTCGTCCAGGGGCACGTCGCCCTCGGCCAGGCCGGTCATCTCCTGCAGGTGCCTGAAGGCGCTGGCGTCGTCCTTGCCCAGGATGTCGAGCTTGACCAGGTTCTCGTCGATGGCGTGGTAGTCGAAATGGGTGATGACCATCTCGGCCGACTTGCCCTCCTTGCCGCCGTTCTCCTTCAGGTCGCCGGGGTACTGCACCGGGGTGAAGTCGGTGATCTCGCGGTCGTGCGGCACCAGGATGACGCCCCCGGGGTGCTGGCCGGTGGTGCGCTTCACCCCCTCCAGCTCTCCCTTGATGCGCTCGATCTCGGCGGCCCGCTTGGTCGTGCCCTTGCCCTCGAAGTACTTCTTGGCGTAGCCGAAGGCCGTGCGGTCCGAGAAGGTGCTGACGGTGCCGGCCTTGAACACCTTGCCGCCCCCGAAGAGGGTCTCCACGTACTTCTGCACCTCGGTCTGCACCTCGGGGGCGAAGTTCAGGTCGATGTCGGGCACCTTGTCGCCCTTGAAGCCCACGAAGGTCTCGAAGGGGATGTTGTGGCCGTCGCGCTTCAGATCCCCCCCGCAGCGCGGGCAGGGGCGCTTCTCCAGGTCCACGCCCGACAGGCGCTCGCCCAGGCGGAACTCGCTGAAGTGGCAGGAGGGGCAGCGCTCGTGGGCCGGCAGGGGGTTGACCTCGGTGATGCCCAGGCAGTAGGCGGCGAAGGAGGAGCCCACCGAGCCCCGGCTGCCCACCGAGTAGCCGCGCTGGTTGGACTCCACCACCAGCTTGCGGGCGATCTCGTAGAGCACGCCGAACTGGTTGCCGATGACCTTCTCCAGCTCGAAGCCCAGGCGCTTCTCCACCAGCTCCGGCAGGGGGTCGCCGTAGAGCTCGCGGGCCCGGGCCCAGGCCAGGGTGCGGATCTGCTCGTCGGCCCCCTCCAGGCGGGGGAAGAACCGGCCCTGGGGCACCGGCGCCACCTCGCCGCAGCCCTCGGCCACCCGGCGGGGGTTGTCCACCACCAGCCGGCGGGCCGTCTCCTCGCCCAGGAAGGCGAATTCGGCCAGCATTTCCCCGGTGGTGCGCAGGTACAGGGGGGGCTGCTCCTCGGCGTCGGCCATGCCGTTGCCCACCTGCAGGATGCGGCGGTAGGCCTCGTCCTCCGGGTCCAGGTAGTGCACGTCGCCGGTGGCCACCACCGGCTTGCCCAGCTCCTTGCCCAGCTCCACCACCCGGCGCACCAGGCCGCGCAGGTCCTCCTCGTCGCGGAAGGTGCCGTTCTTCAGCATGAAGGCGTTGTTGCCGGTGGGCTGCACCTCCAGGTAGTCGTAGGCCTCGGCCAGGCGGCGGATCTCGTCCTCGCCGCGGCCCTGGATGATGGCCTGCATCAGCTCGCCCTGCTCGCAGGCCGAGCCCACCCACAGGCCGGCCCGCAGCTCGGAGAGCAGGGCCTTGGGGATCAGGGGCTTCTTGTAGAAGGTCTCCAGGTGCGAGCGGCTGACCAGCTTGTAGAGGTTGCGGCGGCCCTCGTCGTCGCGGCACAGCAGGATGACGTGGTAGACCGGGGGCGCGTCGACGACCTTGCCGTTGACGCGGCGGGAGAGGAAGCCGGCGTCGTCCACCAGGTAGGCCTCGCAGCCCAGCAGCAGCTTGATGCCCTTCTTGCGGGCGGCCTTGGCGGCCTCGGGGAAGGCGTGCACCACCCCGTGGTCGGTGATAGCCAGGGCCGGGTGGCCCCAGGCGGCGGCCCGCGACACCAGGGCCGAGACGTCCACCACCGAATCCGCGGCCGACATCTTGGTGTGGGCGTGCAGCTCCACGCGCCTGGTCGCGGCGTCGTCGCTCCGGCCGGGCTGGGGAGGGAGCAGGGTCAGGTCGGAGGCCTGCAGCACCAGCTCGCCCCGCTCGAAGGGGTCCGCCTCCACGTTGCCGCGCAGCCGCAGGGTGGCGCCCTTGTCCAGCTCCTTGGGCCTGGGCCGGTCCGGCTCCAGCCACACCGAGGCCAGCAGCGAATCGCTGCCGTCGCTGAAGGACAGGCGCAGCTTCTTCTTGTTGAGCCGCTTGATGAACTTCTCCTCCAGGGCGAAGACGCGCCCCTGCGCCACCACGCCCTTGTCGCCGTCCTTCAGGTCCTTCAGCAGCCGCTCCTTGCCCGGGGGCACGGCGCGGCCGACGAGCGCCTTGGGGCGCGGCTCCCCGGCGCCGGCCGGGGCGGGCGGGGCGGCGGGGGCCGGGGGTTTCGGGGCGGGAGGCCC
>JAJYGY010000377.1 GCA_021790555.1 bacterium | reverse complement strand
CACCTTGGCCAGGGCCTGGAACATGGGCGTGCGGTCGACCATCAGGTCCCGCACCGCGGGGAACTTGGTCAGGGGCTTGAGTTCGATGGGCTGCTTCAGGTTGTCCACCAGGGCGGCGCAGGCCTGGCGGGGCCGGCCGTTGACCAGCATGGAGCAGGCCCCGCAGACCTCCTCCAGGCAGTTGGTCTCACAAACCACCGGGTTGACCTTCTGGCCCTTCCTGTTGACCGGGTTCTTCTGGATCTCCATCAGGCAGGAGATCACGTTCATGCCCGGCTGCCAGGGCACGGAAAAGTCGTCCCAATAGGGCGCGCTTTCCGGGGCGTCCCGCCTCAAGATCCTCAATTCGATGTTTGCTGGCATGCGCTCTCCTGAAAAGTGCCTTGAATCCTGCTAGTCGTAATGCCGTTCCACGGGCTTGTCCAGGCTGACGTCCACGTCTTGATAGGAGAGCTTGGGCCCCTGGGGAGTCCAGGCGGCCAGCGTCGACTTCAGCCACTTGGAGTCGTCGCGCTTGGGGAACTCGGGCTTGTAGTGGGCCCCGCGGCTTTCGTCGCGGGCCAGGGCCCCCAGGGTGATGATGCGGGCCAGCTCCAGCATGTTCCAGAACTGGTTGCTGAACAGCAGGCCCTGGTTTGTCCAGCCGCTGGTGTCGGGCATGCCCATGTGCTGGTAGCGCTCCATCAGCTCGGAGATCTTTTCCACCGTCTCCTTCAGCTTCTTGTTCTCGCGCACGATGGTGACGTTGGCCACCATCACCTCTCCCAGCTCGTGGTGCAGCCTGTAGGGGTTCTCCGGGCCGGACATCGCGGCCAGCGAGGCGAAGCGGTCCTCCCAGCGTTTCCGGGCGCGCTCGAAGACGGAGGAGGCCGCCTCGCCCTTCTTGCGGCCCTTGGCCCAGGCCACCGCGGCCGGCGCCACCACCTGCCCGGAGAACAGGCAGGACAGCAGCGAGTTGGCGCCCAGGCGGTTGGCCCCGTGGTACTGGTAGTCGCACTCCCCCGCGGCGTAGAGGCCGGGGATGCTGGTGGACTGGTTGCGCGGCGAATCGGGCTTGAGGAAGCCTTCGGCGGTGCGCTCGTAGTCCACCCACAGGCCGCCCATGGAATAGTGCACGGCCGGGAAGATCTTCATGGGCACCTTGCGCGGGTCGTCGCCGGTGAACTTCTCGTAGATGTCGATGATGCCGCCCAGCTTGCGGTTGAGCGTGGGGGTGTCGATGTGGCTCAAGTCCAGGTAGACCATCAGCTGGCCGCCCACGCCCAGCCCCATGTCCACGGCCACGTGGTGGATCTCGCGGCTGGCCACGTCGCGGGGCACCAGGTTGCCGAAGACGGGGTATTTTTCCTCCAGGAAGTACCAGCGCTCGTCCGCGGGGATGCTCAAAGGGTCGCGGGTGTCGCCCTTCTTCCGGGGGACCCACACGCGCCCGCCCTCGCCGCGGGCCGATTCGCTCATCAGGCGCAGCTTGTCCACGCCCGGGATGGCCGTGGGGTGCACCTGGATCATCTCGGGGTTGCCGTACAGGGCGCCTTCCTGGTACACGGCGCTGGTCAGCGACCCGGTGTTGATGACGGAATTGGTGGACTGGCGGTAGACCATGCCGGGGCCGCCCGTGGCCAGGATGGTGGCGTCGGCCGCGAAGGTCTCCACCTTCATGCGCTTGATGTCCACGGCCACGATGCCGCGGCATTCGCCGTCCTCGTCGCGCGCCACCGAAAGCACCTCCCAGCCCTCGAACTTCCTCACCTTGCCCTCGGCCTCCCAGCGGCGCACCTGCTCGTCCAGGGCGTAGAGCAGCTGCTGGCCGGTGGTGGCGCCGGCGAAGGCGGTGCGGTGGTGCAGGGTGCCGCCGAAGCGGCGGAAGTCCAGGTTGCCCTCGGGCGTGCGGTTGAACATGACGCCCATGCGGTCCAGCAGGTAGATGATGGAAGGCGCGGCGTAGCACATGGCCTTCACCGGGGGCTGCTCGGCCAGGTAGTCGCCGCCCTTGACCGTGTCGTGGAAGTGGATTTCGGGCGAGTCGTTCTCGCCCTTGATGTTCACCGCCCCGTTGATGCCGCCCTGGGCGCACACCGAGTGGCTGCGCTTGACCGGCACGATGGAGAACAGCTCCACCTCGTTGCCGGACTCGGCCAGCCGGATGGTGGCCATCAGGCCGGCCAGGCCGCCTCCTACGACGATGATCTTAGCCATGGAAAACCCCTTGAAATTGAGTCTGAGGAGTCGAAAGCCGAAGGTGGAATCGGGCGTCCGCAGCCGGACTCCTCAGGGCCTCGGCTGAAACAGCAGGATTCCGTGCCCCGTGAACCCCAGCAGCGCGTTGATGCCCATGAAGGCGACCACCGCGCCCAGCACCATGCAGCCCTTCCACACCATGTCCTGGGCCTTCTGCCCGGGCACCAGGCCCCAGGAAATGCTGAAGCTCCACAGCCCGTTGGAAAGGTGGAAGGCGGCGCTGAGGATGCCGGCCACGTAGAACCAGAAGATCAGGGGATTGGCGTAGTCGGCGGCCAGGGTCTGGTACATGCGGTCGGCCGGGATGCCGGCGAAGCGGGTTTCGTAGAGGTGGTAGGCGATGAAAAGGAGCAGGATGATGCCCGTGGCGCGCTGCAGGGTGTAGGCCAGGTTGGCCCGGGTGCCGTAGCTTTCCACGTTGTACCTGGCCTGGCGCATCAGGTACACGCCCAGCAGGGCGTGGAAGGCGATGGGGATCCAGATGACGCAGCATTCAATGACGTAAAGCAGGGGCAGGCTTCTCAGGGTGGCGGTGGCCTCGTTGTAGGCCGCGGCCCCGCGCAGGCTGTTCATGTTCTCGAAAAGGTGGAAGGCCACGAAAACCCCCACCGGCACCAGGCCGCAGAGGGAATGCAGCCTCTTGAGGAGAAAGTAGGTCTTCCGGTCACTGGCCATGCTGTCTCAACCTCCTTGATCCATGGTTTTGCCCGTCCCCGGCGGTTCCTTCCTGCCTTCGCCCCGGGAAAAAGGCCCATAACCCGCAATGCCGTTGCGTGAAAATCATGACGCCCTTCAGATTTGCCAAAAGCGCACAAGAAAGAATGCTAGACCTTTTTAAAAAACCTGTCAACGATCAGGGAGTTGGGAGAAAAATTAAGGGTTGCGAATTTGCAACTGTCCCCACCGGCCGCCCATCCGCCGCCCGGCCGGCCTTCATGCCGCTTGAACGGCCGGGGCGATCCTGTTAGGTTGGGGCATGGACCCTTCCCCCGGCGAATTCGAATCCTTTTCCCAAAGCCTCGCCACCCGCTGCCTGGGCCGGGATTTCCGCTACCTGGCGGAGACCGACTCCACCAACACCCGGGCCATGGTGCAGGCCCGCCAGGGAGCGCCCGAAGGCTGCCTGGTGCTGGCCGACTCCCAGAGCGCGGGCCGCGGCCGCCTGGGGCGGCGCTGGATCAGCCCGGCCGGATCCTCCCTGCTGTTCTCCCTGGTGCTGCGCCCGCCCCTTCCGCTTTCCGCCGCCCCCCAGATCACCCTGATGCTTTCGGTGGCCCTGTGCCGGGCCCTGCGCCAGTCCTGCGGCCTGCCCGCGGAAATCAAGTGGCCCAACGACGTGCTGGTGCGCGGCCGGAAGGTCTGCGGCATCCTGGTGGAGATGGAGGGCCAGCCCGACCGGCTGGATTTCCTGGTGGCCGGCGTGGGGCTCAACGTCTTCCAGCGGGAGGCGGACTTTCCCGCCGAGCTTCGCGACGCCGCCTCCAGCCTGCGGCGCGAGGGCGGGGAAGACCTTTCACGGCCCGCCCTGCTGCGCGCCATCCTGGAGGAGACCGAACGCGCCTACGACCAGCTTCTGCAAAAGGGCTTCCAGCCCATCCTGGGAGAATGGCAGCGCCTCTCGGCCATGACCGGCCGCCAGGTGCGCGTCCAGACCCGGGGCGGCCAGATGGAGGGAATGGCCCTGGGACTGGACCCGGACGGCGCCCTGCAACTGCGCCTGGACAATGGCGTCATAGAAAGGTTGCTGGCGGGAGACGTGACCCTGCTTCGTCCCAACAGTTGACAGAATTGTGGGTCCAGTCAATAATGGGTTGATTTTAAAGGTTTTTTCCGTCCACAGGTTTTCCACAGGACACGCCGGGAGAATGCCCGTGGCCGACGCCACAAACGAAGACCAGACAGGCGCCAGGAACAGCCAGTTCCTTTTCGCGGGGATGATCCTGTTCGTCACCCTGGCCTGCCTGTGCGTGGTGGCCCTGGTGGTGGTGTTCCTTTTCCTGCGCGGCGGCTCCGCCCAGGAGCCCCTCAAGAATTCGGCGCCCCTGGCAAGCCAGACCTTCAACATCGGCACCTCGCAGGCGGCCCAGCCCGCCCTTGCCGTCCCGGCGCCGACGGCCGCGGCCACCCCCGCGGGCCTGCTGCTGCCGGGCCTGGGCCAGGCGGCCGGTCCCGAGCGCTCCCAGGTGGTGCAGCGGCCCGCCGCCCCGCCGCCGCCCTTTCCCACGCCCAGCTTCTACGACATGAGCCTGGGACCCAAGGCTCCGGGCAGCCTTCCCGGACGGCCGTACGTGCGCTTCCTGGTGCGGGCCCAGAGCACGGCCCACTCGCCCGGCCTTCCCCTGCCTAACCGGCTGCGCGTCGCCGCGCGCGAGGCCCGGGGCCGGGCCGCCGCAGGGGCGCCCCAGGGCGCCATGGCCGTGGAACAGGACCAGGCCGCCGCCCTGCCCGGCCTGCAGGTTTCCAGCCTTCCTGACGTGCGCTTCCAGCCGGCCCGCATCCAGGCCGCCCGCCTGAGCCTGGACGTGGACCAGATGGTGGAGACCTCCAGCCTGGACGGCTACGTGGCCCTGAAGGGCTTCCGCTTCCTGGTGGCCCGGGTGAAGGCGGGCAACGCCGGCCCCGACGCCCTGGCCCTGGCCCCCTCGGACTTCATGGTGGAGGACTCCGACGGGATCGGCTACCCGGCCAACGCCTCGCTGGTGTCGGACAATCCCCCCCCCAGCCTGGGGCCGGGCGCCACGGCCCAGTTCCGGAGCGCCTTCCTGGTGCCGGGCGACACGCCCCTCACCCGCCTGCAGCTGGCCCTGCCGGGCCAGGCCCCGGCCGGCGTGCCCATCCGGGCCGAAAAATGACCCTCTGGGGGGACAAGGCTTGATCTTCGTCCTGGATATCGGGAACACCAATGTCGTGGCGGGCGTCTATGAACGCGAAGGGGCCGCGCCGGGCCGCGGCCGTCTGCGCCAGGCCTGGCGCTTCGCCAGCGACCGGCTGAAGACCACCGACGAGTACCTGTCCCTGCTGCGCGACTTCTTCAGGCAGGCGGGGCTGAACCCGGCCCGCGTCCGGGGGGGCATCCTGTCGTCCGTGGTGCCGCCCCTCACCCTGGTCTTCGAGGAGGCCTGCCGCCGCCTCTTCGGCCGGCCCGCCCTGGTGGTGGGTCCCGGGCTGGACCTGGGCCTGAAGGTGCTCACCGACAACCCTTCCGAAGTGGGCGCCGACCGCCTGGTCAACGCCGTGGCCGGCTTCGCCCTGCACGGCGGCCCCCTGGTGGTGATGGATTTCGGCACGGCCACCACCTTCGACGCCGTCTCCAGGAAGGGCGAATACCTGGGCGGCGCCATCGCGCCCGGAGTGTCCATCTCCACCGAGGCCCTGGTGTCCCGCACGGCCAGGCTGCCGCGCATCGACATGGCCAGGCCCCTTTCGCCCATCGGCCGCAACACCGTGGAAAGCATGCGGTCGGGCATCTACTATGGAACCCTGGGACAGGCCAGGGAGATCCTTTCGCGCCTGCGCCGCGAGCTGGGACCGGGCTGCAGGGCCGTGGCCACGGGCGGCCTTTCGGGCTGGCTTCCCGTGAAGGAGCTGGGCCTGGACTCCGTCGACCCCGACCTCACCCTGGAGGGCCTGCGGCTGCTTTTCCAGCGCAACCAGGGCCGCCCCGCGCGCCGCCGTTGATTCCCCCTGATGGAGAAGCCCTTGGCTGAAAACCGCCCCAAATTCCGCCTCCCGCCCCCCGTCCTGACGGCCATGGCCATGGCCCTGCTGGCCCTCTCCCCGCTGCGCGCCGAGATCCAGGGGCTCTACGTCAGCTACTACCAGGGCGAATCCTACTACATGACCGCCCGATCCCGCGAATTCAAGCCCATCGACCGGGGCCGCGCCTTTTTCAGCGGAGCCCAGATCAAGGTGGCCCCCGGCGCCCTGCTGCGCCTGGTGGTCGGGCAGAGGGCCAGCCTGGGCCTGGAAGGCCCGGCCCTGCTGAAGGTGGAGCGCCTGCGCCGGGGCTGGTCGCACGAGCACAGCTACTGGGACGTGCTGCTGGACCTTCCCCAGGGCTGCCTCTGGGTGGACACGCGCTACAACTTCGAGAACCGGCTGGACCTTTCCATCCGGCTTCCGGACCGGACCCTCAAGGTGCCCCCCAAGGCCCGCTGGGTGGCCAGCGTGGGCGTCTCGCGGACCGCCCGCTTCGGCATCCTGGAAGGCCCGCGCTACCTGCCGGCCTTCTGCGACGGAAACGGCGCGCTTCAGCCCGTCAGCCCGGAGGCCGGCGTGCTGCTGGAGCTGCCCGCCAGCCCCACGGCCCAGGCCCAGGACGCCGGGACCCCGGGCCCCGCCCCCACGCCCGCGCTCCCCTGCCCGCTCCTGCTGCAGGAGGCCCAGCGGCCCATCACCCTGCTGCTGCTCACCCAGGACTACGACGTCACCCGCAAGATCCACCTGCGGCAGAACCCCTGGCTGGGGCCGGCCCTGGTGGACCGGCTTCAGGACGCGCCCGGCCTGCGGCTGGCCGACCAGAGCGGCTCCACCCTGCTGGCCCGGCGGGCCGTCCAGGCCTTCTCCAACGGGGGAGACCTGCTGGCGCGCCGCGTGGGCCGCGAGCTGGGGGCGCGCTGGGTGCTGGTGGGCAACGCCTCGGTGCGGGACTTCCGCCACGAGGAATGGCGCCACGGGCGCCGCCACGGCGTGCCCATGGAGCAGGGCCTGGCCGAGGCCAGGATCCTGGACGTGGCCACCGGGGACCTGCTGGCCACCGACGCCTCCAACACCCGCGTGGCGGTCGGCCGCGCCGGGCGCGACGAGGCCATCCGCCGGGCGCTTTCCGCGGTTTCGACCAAGCTGGCCGGCTACATGGCCTGGCACCTGCAGTCCCTGCTGAAGGGCAAGCCCCATCCCGACCTGGTGGGCCTCACCTTCCACGGCATCACGCCCGACGACATGCCGGCCCTGCGGCGCGGGCTGAGTGGGCTGGAATCCGTGCAGCACATCTTCCTGCGGAAATTCGACCGGCGCCTGGTGCGGCTGGACGTGACCCTGCGGGCGCCCCGCGGCGAATTTTTGAAGGCCCTGGAATCCCTCCACTTCAAGGACTTCAGCCTCAGCCAAACCGCCCAGTCCGGGGACGGCGGAATCTCCTTCGCCGTGCTCCAGGCCCCGGGCTCCGGCCCGCGGCGCCGCTCCCGCCACGGCCGGCGCCGCTGAGGCGCCCTTCGCCATGGAGAGCGCCGTGAAAAAGCCCCCCACCCTGGCCGCCCTGCTGATGCACCTGCTGCTCTTCGCCCTGGTGGTCCTGATGGGCGCCCGCTTCGCCGCCATGGCCATGGACGCCACCGCGCTGGCGGCCTGGGAATCCGGCGTCGCCTCCCGCCTGGGGCTGGGCGCGGGCCTGGTGCACCAGGCCCTCAACGTCGCCTCGGTGGCCCTGCTGGTGGCCTACGCCCTGGTGCGCCAGCGGACCAAACCCCCGCGTCCCGGCACCAAAGACCCTTCTTGACAGCCTCCCCAGGATCGTATAAAAAGTCCCGTCGTTGTGTCCCACCATGGGCTGGTAACTCAGCTGGTTAGAGTGCCTTCTTCACAGGGAGGAAGTCGGGGGTTCGAGTCCCTCCCAGCCCACCAAACCTCGCCGTCAATTTCAAGCAGTTTTCCCACGACGCACCTGGTACATCGATGATGGGAGGGAATCCCGTCCGACACAAGCCGGCTCCGGAGATTCGTCGGTCGTCCCCACCCGTGGGGACCTTGGGAGGTGCCATGAAAAATGTCGCGCTGGTCTGCGCGGTCTCGATCCTGGGTCTGGGCCTGTCTTCGCTGTGCCAGGCCCGAAGCTACCGTTCCAGCCAAACCCGTTACAGCCACCGTTCCAGCAGCGAGGCATCCACCGATTACACCGGCGACGTCTTCTGCAATCCCCTGGGCTTCGCCCTGGGCGGCGCCAACATCGGCTACCAGGGCGCCCTGCCCGGCAACCAGGCCTGGAAAGTGATGCTTGACTACTACGGCATCGGGGTCTCCGACGTTTCGGTCAGCGCCTTCGGCGTGGGCGGAGCCTGGGATTTCTTCTTCGACAAGAAGACCAAGCTGCAGGGTTGGTTCGCCGGACCCCTGGTCAACATCTGGGACTTCAGCGCCACCTACAAGTGGCAGACCTGGAACGCCAACTACACCGCCCTGGTGGACAACAACCAGACCGTCACCTCGGTCTTCTTCGGGGTGGGAGGTGAGGTGGGCTACCAGTGGATCCTGGGCGAGCACTTCGTGCTGACGCCGGCCCTGAGCCTGCAGTACTTCGCCGGCACCCTCAACGCCCCGGCCGGAGCCCCCTCCTTCAGCTTCGGAGGCATCCTGCCCGGAGCCCAGTTGAATATCGGTTACGCGTTCTAAGCGTTTTTGAAAGGATTCCATCCAAGAGCCTGCCCTGGTTTGGGGCAGGCTCTTTTTTTATATCCGCCTTCTGTTTTTAATCATAAAATGGCGTTCTAAAAATAAAACGACCCTTTGGAGGCTGGCGGATGAAAAAACTTAAACGATTCATCATCGTGGGCTCCCTCGCGCTATCGCTGCCCCTGCTGGCGGCGCAGGACCCCAACAACTGGCTGGTGGGCGCGGACTTTGAGCAGGGCTCGTATTCCATCTGGCCCGGCGGCACGCTGGTCAGCCCGGGGCACGACTCCAACCATGCCCTTTCCTTCCACAACGACAAGCCTTCCTGGAACCAGTCCACCCAGGACGTGGATTTCGGCTCAAGCCAGCCGGTTTCCGCCAGGCTTTCGGGCTGGGTCTCCACCCAGGGCGTGGTGACGGGGGCCCAGAACTACATGCAGGCCCGCCTCAACATCGAATTCTTCGACGCCCAGGGAAACCAGGTGGGCGGCTGGCCGGCCTCCACGGCCCAGGTCAGCGGCGACACGGGATGGACCTTCTACACCGACACCTACCGCGTGCCCCAGGGCGCGGCCAAGGCCCAGGTTTCCATCGGCCTGGGCGACTGCGTGGGCACGGCCGAATTCGACGACCTGGACCTTCAGCTGCTGGACGCCCAGGGGAAGCCCCTCCACCCCGCGGCCTCCAAGCCCCAGCGCACCGACACCTCGGGCTGGTACGCCTTCAAGCCTTCCAAGAATCCCGCCGGGGGCGCCCTGGACCTGTCCTTCCTCAACGACAAGCCCGCCGGCACCCACGGGCACGTGCTGGCCAAGGACGGGCATTTCGTCTTCCAGGACGGCACCCGCGCCCGCTTCTGGGGAACGGACATCGTGGGCCCCAACGTGTTCATGACCCACGCCCAGGCCGACGTGGTGGCCAGGAACCTGGCCCGCCTGGGCGTCAACCTTGTCCGCCTGCACCACATGGACGCGCCCTGGGCCAACCCCGACATCTTCGATCCCCAGGCCGACAACACCCAGGTGTTCTCCAAGGAGTCGCTGGACCGCCTGGACTACCTCATCGCCCAGCTGAAGAAGAACGGCATCTACGTGTACGTGGACTTCATGGTGCACCGCAAGTTCCGCCCCGGCGACGGAGTGGCCGACTGGCGGCAGGTGGAAAACGGCGCCAAGGGCATCGTGCAGTTCGACCCGCGCGTCGAGGCGCTCAACGAGAAGTACGCCCGCATGCTGCTTTCCCATGTGAACCCCTACACCGGGCTGGCCCTCAAGGACGACCCGGTGCTGCTGGCCTCCGAGGTGGTCAACGAATCCTCCATCTTCACCGGCTTCGGCGAGCAGGACTTCCCGGCCCACTACGAGGCTGAACTGCAGGCCCTTTATGAAAAGCAGGGCGGCCCCGGCAGGCTGACCCGCTTCGCCTACGACTGGGACAGCCACACCCTGAAGGCGGTCAAAAACCCCGGAAACGCCGCGCCCAGCCTGGCTTTTCTGGAGAAGACCGAGGAGGCCGCCTACCGGTCCATGCGCCGCGTCCTGGAGGGCATCCACAGCCGCGGGCTTCTCACCGGCAGCAACATCACCCTGCACGTGGCCCCGGAGATCTGGTGCGACGCCCAGATGGACTACATGGACGCCCACAGCTACTGGGACCATCCCCAGGTCTGGAAGATCCACGACGACTGGGCCCACATCTCCCTGGCGCCCATCCTCAACCAGAGCCAGCTCACCCATCCCCTGGACCCGGGCGCGCTCATCCGCCAGCTTTCGGACTGGAAGGTCGAGGGCAAGCCCTTCATCGTCACCGAATGGAACGACTGCTACCCGGACGAGTACCGCGCCGAGGGCCCCCTGCTGATGTCCGCCTACGGCAGCCTGCAGGACTGGGACGGCATGCTGCAGTTCGACTACGCCCTGGACCAGACCGGTTCGGTGAAGATGACGCCCTTCGACATCAACACCCGGCCCGACGACCTGGCCCTGTACCAGGCCGCCGCGCTGATCTACCGCCGGGCCTACCTTGAACCGGCCCCGGCCCGCGTGATCCAGCCCGTCCCGGTGCGCGACGGCCTGGTGGCCCAGAACCTGAACCCGGACCAGGACCTGTACTTCACCCAGCCCTGGCTTCCCTACGCCGTGCGCCTGGCCAAGGACTTCTGCCCGGCGGGTTCCTGCCCCAAGCCGGACCTGGCCGCCGTGGCGGCGCTCAACGACACGGCCCACCACGCCATCCGCTCCTCCTCGGGCCAGCTCAGCCTGGACTACGGGCGCGGCATCCTCACCCTCGACAGCCCGCGGGCCCGCGGGTGGGTGGGAGACCTGGGCGGCCTGGACCTGAAGGCCGGCGGGCTTTCGGCCCGGGTCTCGGCGCGCGACCCCTGGGCCGCGCTGGTGCTGGTGAGCCTGGACGGCAAGGACCTGAAGGATTCCGGCAGGATGGTGCTGGTGGCCGTGGCGCGCGCCGAAAACACCGGGCAGGTGTGGAATCCCTGGCGCACCGGGCTGGACCAGAGCGGCCGGACGCCCGTGCTGATGCAGGGGGTGGAGGCCGGCGTGACGCTGCTGTCCTCGCGCCGGCTGACCGTGCGGCCCCTGGATTCCGACGGCGGGACCGGCGCCCCGCTGCCGTCCTCCAGCCGCGCCAACGGCCTGGGTTTCTCCATCTCGCGGGCCTACAGGACCTCGTACTACCTGGTTCAGGCGGCGCAGGCCGCCCGGTAGTCCGAGATCAGGACGCGGTTGACGGCGTCCCAGTGGTGGCGGGCGGCCTCCTTCAGGCCGGCGGCGCGCAGGCGCCGGCGCAGAAGAGGGCTCTTCAGCACGCTGGCGATCTTCTCGGCCAGGTCGGCCGGATCGCGGGGCCGGCACAGCAGGCCGGTGCGGCCCGGCTCCACGATGTCGGCCACGCCCCCCTCGGCCGCGCCCACCACGGGAAGCCCCGAGGCCATGGCCTCCAGCACCACGTTGCCGAAGGTCTCGGTGGTGGAGGGGAAGGCGAAAAGGTCGCAGGAGGCGAAGAAACGCGAAAGCTCCTCCCCCTCGATGAAGCCCGGCAGCAGCGCCCCGGGAAGCGCCCCGGCCAGGTGGGCCTTCAGCGGCCCGTCCCCCAGAAACACCGGCCGGAACTTCAGGCCCCGCCGCGACAGCCGCGCCAGCGCCTCGGCCAGCTCCAGCAGGTTCTTCTCCTTCACCAGCCTCCCCACGAACAGCACCAGCGGCCGGCCGTCCGGCGAAAGGCGGCGCCGAAGGGCCTTGTCGGCGTGGCGCGGCGAAAACCGCCGCGTGTCGATGCCCCGCCGCCACAGGCGCGCTCCGCGGATGCCGCGGGCCTGAAGCAGGGCCCGGGCGCTCGGGGAGGGCGCGTAGGTGGCCAGGCAGCGGTTGTGGAACCAGCGCAGCAGGGCCCAGCCGGCCCATTCCAGGCTCGCGGCGTGGTAGTAGCGGAAGTAGGAGACGAAGTGGGTGTGGTAGCTCGAGACCAGGGGCAGGCCCCGGCGCAGGGCGTAGTTCTGGGCCCAGATTTCAAGGGGCGTGGGCGCGCAGACGTGCACCAGGTCGGGGCCGAAGGCTTCCAGTTCCCGGCGCAGGCCCGGGCGGAAGGGCAGGCCGATGCGGTAGTAGCGGTACAGGGGCAGGCGGAAGGAGGGCAGCAGCCGCACCCGGCCCAGCCAGGGACGCGCCTTCAGGGCCCGCGGCGCCGGCTCCACCGGGCTGAAGAAGCGGAAGTCCACCCCCTCGCGGCACAGGCTCTCGGCCAGCCGGGTGAAGGTGCGGGCCACCCCGTCGGTCAGGGGCGGGATGCTTTCGGTGAAGATGGCGACGCGCAAGCGTGGGCCTCCGAAGGTCCCCGCGGCGAAGCCCCGCGACCACCCCGGAGCCTGCCGAGGCCCCCATGGTGCCCCCCGCCCATGACGAACGCGTCAAGGCGCCGTAACAAGCAGGAAAATTGTCCGCCGCGGCCGGCTTGACGGGCAGGGCGGGGGGATATATAGAGGAAGCCGCCGCGCCTTTCCGGCGGCGGCGACGGACTATCCCCCCCTTTGGACCGTGCCCGCCTTGCCCTCCCTTTCCGCTTCCCTGAAGGCCGACCTGGCGCTGGCCTTCGGCCCGGGCCTGAGGGTCCTGAAGCGCCGCCCCCTCCGCTTCTGGGGCCTGGGCCTGCTCTCCTCCCTGCCCCTGGACCTGCTGCTGGGCTGGAAAAGCTTCTCCAACCCCGCCCAGCTCCTGCTGCAGGCCGCCTACACCCCGGTGTACCTGGCCTGCCAGGTGGTGCTGCTGGGCTGGCTGGGCCCGGACCTGATCCCGGGGCTGCGCCCCAGCCAGGGGCCGCTGAAATCCACCCTGCGGACCGTCGGATCGCAGCTCATGCTGGCCTTCCTGGTCCTGCCCTGGTGCGTGGCCGGCGCGCTTCCCGGCCTGGCCCTGATGGCCCTGGCCAACCTGAAGACCCTGCCCGGACTGCTGGCCTGCGCCGCCCTCCTGCTGGCCGGCCTGGTGCCGGCCTTCGCCTACTTCTACCGCCGCGGCCTGGCGCCGGCCCTGGTCGTGTGGGAAGGCGCCGGGGCGCGCCAGAGCCTGCTGGCCAGCCGCGACCGCGTGGCCGGCCGGGACTTCACCTTCCTGCGGGTCTTCCTTGTCTTCGGCGTTCTCTCCAACCTGGCCGATGTCCTGCCCGGCCTGGCCCAGCCCGGGGCGGGCCTGAGCACCGGCTTCGTGGCCGCCTGCCTGGCCTGCCGTCCCCTTTCCCTCTGGCTGGACACCGTCTGGATGGCCCTGCTGTACCGCCGCCTGGGCGGCTTTTCCGAGGAAGCATGAACCGGTCCCCGCTGCCAGCGCTGCTGCTGGCCCTGCTGCCCGCCCTGCTTCAGGCGGCTCCCCGGCCCGTTTTGGCGGGCGCGCCCGCCGCCCTGAGCCCGGACGCCGGGCGCGACCTGCTGCTGGACGCCATGCAGGCCGAGCTGGACCGCGGCAAAAAGGGCCTGCGCCTGCCCGGCCTGCGGGCGCCCTACTTCATCGAATACACCCTGCGCGACATCCACGAGCTGGACCTGACCGCGGAATACGGGGCCCTGCTCTCGGATTCCGACACCCGCCAGCGCGTGGCCGGCACGGACCTGCGGGTGGGGAGCTACCGCCTGGACAACAGCCAGGCCGGACAGGGCCGCGGCCTCTACAACCAGGCCCCCCTGGACGACGACCCCATGGCCCTGCGGGCCCTGTACTGGCGGATGACCGACAGCCAGTTCAAGAAGAGCCTTGCCGGCTACTACCGCAAAGAGGCCTGGCTGGAATCGCGCCCCGAGGAAAAGGACAGGCCCGCCGACTTCTGCCGCGAACCCGCCCGGGTGGACGTGGAGCCCTTCCACCCCCTGCCCTTCGACCGCCCCGCCCTGGAGGACGAACTGCGCCGCGCCAGCGCCGTGTTCCTGGACTACCCCCTGCTTGAGGACCCCCAGGTCTCCCTTTCCTGCTGGCGGGTGCGCCGCCTGCTGGTCAACACCGAGGGCGGCCGCCTGGCCACGCAGACCCTGCGCCTGGCCCTGAGCCTGGCAGCCTCCATCCAGGCGCCCGACGGCAGCACCCTCACCGACGAGCGGGACCTGCACTACCTGGACTTCCCCTCCCTTCCCACCACGGCCGGCCTCGAGGCGCGCTGCCGCGCCCTGGCCGAGGGCCTGATGAGGCGCCGCCTGGCCCCGGTGCAGGACCCGATCTCGGCCCCGGCCCTGTTTTCGGCCCCGGCCGCCTGCGTCTTCGTGCACGTGGTCCTGGGACACCACCTGGGAGGCGAGCTGCAGGACGGCGACCAGGCCGACCAGACCTTCAAGGGCAAGCTGGGCCAGCGCATCATGCCGGCCTTCCTTTCCCTGCGGGACGACCCCACCCTGGCGCGGTGGGAAGGCACGCCCCTGAACGGCCACTACGCCTTCGACGACCAGGCCGTGCCGGCCATGCCGGTGGATCTGGTCAGGGACGGCGTGCTGAAGGGGTTCCTGATGTCGCGCACGCCGGCCAAGGGCTTTCCGGAAAGCAACGGCCACGGCCGCTGCGACTCGCAGCACGACCCGGCCGGCCGCATGGGAAACCTGATCCTGCTCAGTTCCCGCCGCGAGGGCGAGGCCGACCTGAAGCGCCGGCTCATGGAGGAATGCCGGCGCCGGGACAAGCCCTGCGGGTTTCTGGTCAGGCGCCTGCTGGGAGACGACCAGGTTCCCCAGGACACCGGCACCTACGATTCCTTCCGCCTGCTGCCGCTTGAGATCGACCGGGTGGACGCGAAGACCGGCGCGGAGGAGCCCGTGCGCGGCGTGGAACTGGTGGGCACCTCGCTCAACGCGCTCTCGCGCATCGTGGCCACGGGCCGCCGCGACGCCGTGGACAACGCCGTGTGCGGTTCCTCCTCGGGCTGGGTGAACGTCTCGGTGGTCTCCCCTGCCCTGCTGTTCTCCCAGATGGAGCTGCAGAAGCAGGAAGGATTGAAAACCAGGCTGCCGGTCCTGCCGGCGCCCTTCTCCAAGTGAGCCCCATGCGCCCCTTCGCCCTGCTCGCCCTGGCTTCCCTGCTGGCGCCGGTTTTCTGCCGGGCCCGCGCCGCCGCGCCCGCGGCCGCCTCCCCGGACGCCTGGCGCGACGACACCCTGGCCGCCATGGGCAAGGAGCTGGGGCGCGACTTCCCGCTCCTGCGCGCGAAGGACTTCTCCCCGCCCTACTACCTGGCCTTCGCCCTGAAGGACGTGAAGAGCTTCGAGGCCTGGGCCGCCTACGGCGCCCTGCAAAGCTCCGATTCCAACCGCGGCGCGGTCATCCGGGTGGAGCTGCGCGTGGGGAGCCCCCTCCTCGACGACACCCGGGTGGGCGACTACGCCCAGCCCACCTTCAGCGCGCCCGTGGAGGACGACCCCATGGCCCTCCGCACGGCCTTCTGGCAGCTGGCCGACGCGGCCTTCAAGGACGCCAACGAGAAGTACAACGACAAGATGGCCTACCTGGTGGACCATCCCGGGACCGAAAAGCTGGCCGACTTCTCGTACAGCACCCCCACCGTGCTTTCGGACGATTTCAGCCCCTTGAGCGTGCCCCGCGCGCAGATCCGGCGCGACCTGCGCCAGGCCAGCGCGGTGATGAAGGATTTCCCGGGCCTGGACGGGGCCACCCTGGACCTGAGCGTGCGCCGGACGCGCGACTTTTTCGTCGACAGCCAGGGCGCCCGGGTGGCCCGCCAGCACCAGCGCTGGGTGCTGAGCCTGTCGGCGGCCTGCCAGGCCAAGGATGGAACGCCCCTGCAGGACGAGGAGGCCGACTATTACGACACCTGGGCCGAGGTCCCCTCCGCGGCGGCGATGAGGCGGCGCCTGGCCTCCTTCCTTTCCGGCTTCCTCAGGCAGCGCCGGGCCCCCTTGCAGGCGGCCTACGAAGGCCCGGCCCTGCTCTCCGGCGCGGCCGCCGGGGTCTTCATCCACGAGGTGATGGGCCACCGCCTGGAGGGGGAGCGCCAGCGCGACGAGAACGAGGGCCAGACCTTCAAGGACAAGGTGGGCCGGCAGGTGATGCCGCCCTTCCTTTCCCTTTACGACGACCCGCGGCTGGCCTTCTGGAAGGGCCAGCCGCTCAACGGGCATTACGAGGTGGACGACCAGGGGGTGCCGGCGCGGAGGGCCGACCTGGTGGAAAAGGGCAAGCTGGTGGGGTTCCTGATGTCGCGCTGCCCCATCAAGGGGTTTTCCGGAAGCAACGGGCACGGACGCTGCGACGGCTACCACCGGCCCTGCAGCCGGATGGGAAACCTCGTCCTGGCCAGTTCAAGGACCGAAAGCCGGGAGCGGCTCATGCGGGACCTGGTCCGGCTCTGCCGCGAGCAGGGCAAGCCCTATGGCCTGTATTTCAAGCGCATTCTGGGGGGGGACACGGTGACGGAAAAGGGGGCCTCGCAGGCCTTCCGGGGCATCCCCCAGGAGGTCTACCGGGTCTGGGCCAGCGACGGCCACCTTCAGCTGGTGAGGGGCGTGGAAATCGTGGGGACGCCCCTGGATTCCATCGGCAGGATCGTGGCCACGGGCGACAAGCCCGTGGTCTTCAACGGCATGTGCGGGGCGGCTTCGGGCTGGGTGCCGGTTTCGTCGGTCACGCCGCCCCTGCTGGTTTCCGAACTGGAGGTGCAGGGCCAGAAGGCCGGCAGGAGGCGCGGCCGCGTGCTGCCGCCGCCCTTCGCCGGCGGGGCGCGGGACGCCGGAAAATGATCCGGCCGCCCCGGACCGCTCAGCCCGCCGCCCGGCTCACCAGTCCGTGGAGAGCACGATGTGGTCCCAGGAGACGTGGATCTGCTGGATGTTCCAGGGGATCCAGCAGTCGGGCAGGGTCAGCACGGGCTTGTCCGGGCAGTTTCCCCGGCCCAGCCACCACAGCCAGCGCGGGATCTTCCAGTATCCCCAGATGACCTTCCGCGGGACCAGGCGAAGGTCCCCGTCCTTGTAGCGCAGGACGGCCTCGGTCTTGTAGTCCATGGGCAGGCCCAGGAAGCGCCCCTTGCCGGACAGCTGCAGGCTCTGGTCTCCCACCACGGCCTGCATCTGGAAGCCGCCCCCCATCTCCTGGGCCAGCTTGGTCTGCAGCGAGGGCAGGCTGATGACGAGCTTGTTGCTGGATTCCGGAACGCGCGTCACCCGGATTTCCCAGCGGGAAAGGGCCTTGGGATCCATCCACAGGTGGTCCAGCAGCAGTTCCCCGTCGCTGAAATGCAGGCCCTGGTAGTCGAAGCTGCCCAGGGTCATGTCCACCTGGCGGATGCGGCCGTTGGAGAGGATCTGGCGCGAAAGGCCCACCACCACGGGCCGGATGCTGATGCGGGCGCCGAAGACCTTTTCCACCTGGTCGGTGAGCAGCTTGTGCAGGTCGGAAAGCTTGTCCGGGGCCTTCACCGGCGTCGCCGGGGCCGCGTACTTGGCCGGCGCCTTCGGCCGGGCGGCCAGGCCGGCCGCCCCGGCGGACAGCCCCACCGCCAGCAGGGCCGCCAGGCCCGGCAACTTGATCCTCGTGAAGCTCTTCACGCGCACCTCCAAAAATGGCATCGTCGCCAGTCCCACCGGCGCCCCCCTGGAAGGACACCCAGGGGAGACGGCCGCCTCCAGGGCGAAGTTCCCGCCGCCCTCAGGGAGCCACCCCCATGCCCCAGGTGTAGACCAGCTCGGCCCCGTGGTGGGCCGCCACGGCCAGCAGGGCCACGCAGCCCAGCCAGGCCAGCAGGGTGGCCCACTCCAGCCGCCGGCCTGCCAGCCAGCGCCACAGGCTCAGCCCCGTGAAGGCCCAGGCCGCCCGCCAGGCCCACCACTTGTGCTCGTACAGGTCCTTCCAGGCCGGAGGCACGTGCTGGGCCTTGTTCTCGGCCAGCAGGCCCAGGGCCAGCACCAGCCACAGGAGCAGGGTGCCGGTCCAGAGCATCCAGGCCGCCGCCTTGGGCAGCCAGTCCGGCGACCTCTTCCAGCGGGCCAGCAGGGCCGCGCCGAACCCCACGATGAGCAGGGCGATGGGAAAATGCACCATCATGGGGTGCAGCAGGTAGAGCGGGACTCCGAACAGGGATTGCAAGGGAACCTCCCGAGCGGCGTGTGGGGGCAAAGGGGGACGGCAGGAACCCGCGAAAGACGATAGGGACAAGCCGAAAAAATGTCAATCCCCTGGCCGGCCCGCGACAAAAAAAGGCCGCCCGGAATCCGGGCGGCCTTTTTGGCCGGAACCGCGTGGCCTTAGAAGCCCACCAGCAGGGAGATCAGGTTGCCGGTGCCCAGGTCTCCCTCGGTGACCAGGGCGTAGTCCACCTCGGCCCAGCGGTACTTCAGGCCCACCCCGGCGGTCAGGCCGGTGATGCCCGTCAGGGTGCCGGTGTTGGCGAACACGTAGCCCAGCCTTCCGGCCAGCAGGCCCTGGTACCAGAACTCGCCGCCCAGCCCCACGCTGGTGGAGCTGGCGTCGGCGGTGGGAAGGTCCAGGTCCGCGGCCAGGGTCAGCTTGTTGCCCGCGCCGGCCCGCCCGGCCCAGGCGCCGCCCAGCTTCAGGTTGGTGGGCAGGTTCGAGCCGTCCAGCTGGGCCCCCAGGTTCTGCACCGCCAGGCCGAAGGACATGCCGGCCAGGTCCGGCTTCCACAGGCTTCCCAGGTCCAGGCCGAAGCTGCTGCTGTTGTCCGAATCCAGGCTCTGGCCCAGCACCTTCAGGTTGGCGCCGGCGGCCAGGCTTCCCCAGGCCTGGCCGTAGGCCAGGTCCACGTGGTAGGCCGAGGGGTTGAAGCTGCCCGCGTCGGTCAGCGTGTTGTTGGCGTTGACCGTGTAGCGCTCGATGGAGCCGAAATTGATGAAGTCCACCCCGGCGGCCAGGCCCGCCTGTCCCAGCGCCTTCAGGGGCAGGCCGTAGGTCACCTGCTCGTCGGCGATGCCCTGGAACCAGGCGTTGTGCATGAACGAGGCCTGCTGGCCGGTGAGCTGCGACAGGCCGGCCGGGTTGATCTGGGCCGCGTTGACGTCGTCGGCCACGGCCACGAACGCGTTGCCCATGGCCGCGGAACGCGGGTCGCTGGGGAACTTCAGCCAGGGCGCGGCCACGCCGGCCAGGCCGTTGTTGGTCTGGGCCCTCAGCCCGGCCGCCAGGACAAGCCCTGCCAGCACGGAAAGCCCCGCTTTGATGGTTTGACGCTTCATGGCACCCCTCCAGGTTTCAATTCGTGGATATGAAGGCGGGCCCTTGTCAAATATCCGGGCCCGCCTGGGACAAGCGGATTCGCGTTTTCCTCGTTTCCCCCGCGGGACGGGTCCTCAGCGGGT
>JAJYGY010000274.1 GCA_021790555.1 bacterium | reverse complement strand
CGACCCTTCCAACCCCAACGCCCCGGGCCCCACCCAGGTCTGGGTGGGCGGTTCGCCCGGCAGCGCGGTCGTGCAGGGCACGGTGTGGGAGGACCTCAACCTGGACGGCCAGATCCAGGCCGGCGACCCCCGCGTGGCCGGCTGGACCATGCAGGCCTGGAACAACGGGGCCCTGGTGGCTCAGACGGTGACGGCCTCGGACGGCGGCTATGTCTTCACCGGCCTGCAGGCCGGGCCGGGCTGGACCCTGAAGCTGGTGCACCCGGGCACTTCGGTGGTGTTCGGGGCCATCGGCAGCCTGACCCTGGCCTCGGGCGTGGATTCGCTGGACAACAACCTGCCCGTGGACCCCTCGGGCCTGGTCTACGACTCGGTGCAGCGCAAGGCCCTGGCCGGGGCCAGCCTGACCCTGAGCGGCCCGGCCGGCTTCCAGCTGCTGGACCCCAGCGAGCAGGGCCAGGTGACAGGATCGGACGGCCTCTACCAGTTCCTGCTGGTCAGCCCGCCGGCCGGCACCTACACCCTTTCGGTGGCCCCGCCGGCGGCCTACAACGGCGGCTTCCCCTCGGCCCTGATCAAGCCGGCGGCCGGGCCTTTCAGCGACCCGGTGGGCGCCACCCAGACCACGGCCATCGTGGGCTTCAGCGGGGCCCCCCAGCCGGGCCAGAGCACGCTCTACTACCTGAGCTTCGCCATCCCGGCCAACGGGCAGAACATCACCAACAACAACATCCCCCTGGACCCCCTGTCGCAGGACGCGCTGTTGCTGGCCAAGACCAACGGCAAGCCCAAGGCCTCCATCGGCGACCTGGTGCCCTACACCCTTTCGGCCAAGGACATCCTGACCGTGCCGGTGACGAACTTCGAGATCCAGGACCGCATCCCGGCCGGCTTCCACTACCTGGCCCGTTCGGCCCGGCTGGACGGGCAGCCCGTGGAGCCCACCGGAACCACGGTGCTGACCTTCCAGGGCCTCAGCCTGACCCCCGGCGCCAGCCTCAGCATCACCTACCTGCTGGGCATCGGCGCGGGCGTGGGCCAGGGGGACTACCGGAACACGGCCCAGGCCGTGCAGCCCCTGACCGGCGGCGCCATCTCCAACCAGGCCCAGTCCACGGTGCAGGTGGTGGAGGAGCCCATCTTCAGCCAGTCGCTGGTGGTGGGGAAGGTGTTCCAGGACCTCAACGGCGACGGCATCCAGGAACCGGGCGAGCCGGGCATTCCGGGCGCCCGGGTGGTCTCGGTGGACGGCCTGATCATGACCACGGACGAGTTCGGCCGTTACCACCTGGACGGCATCGACGTGGCCAACTTCTCGCGCGGCCAGAACCTGATCCTGAAGGTGGACCCTTCCAGCCTGCCCGAAGGCTCCACCTTCACCACCGAGAACCCCCGGGTGATCCTGCTCACCCAGGGCCTGATGCAGAAGGTGAACTTCGGCGTGCGCTGCCGGTGCCCCGGCGCGGCCAAGGCCCCCGCGGCGCCGGCCAGCCTGCGCTTCCGCCAGCAGGACCTCTTCCGGCCCTGCTCGGCCGCCTTCTCGGCCCAGGGAGGCGCCGTGGTGCGCGAACTGGAGGCCCGCCTGAAGGCCGGCCGGGGGCTGAAGGTGTTCCTGGAACCCGAACCGGGCTGCCCGGGCGTGGACGGCCGGGCCCTGGCCCGGGAACGCGCCTCGGCCCTGGAAAAGGCCCTGCGCGGCGCGGCCGGCGTCCATGTGAAGGTGCGCGTCGCGGGCGACAAGGACGGGCGCCAGGGCATGCTGGTGCTGCCGGGACGCCTGGGCCTGCTGGGGGGCCTGCTTTCGGCCCTGGCCGGGGCCGAGCCGGCCCGTTCGGCCTCCACGGCCGTGCCGGGGCTTGAGCTTTCGGCCCCCGCCGCGGGGGCGCCCGCGGCCAAGGCCTGCCTGCGGGCCCGGGTGGAGGGCCTGCGCCTGGATCCCGTGCTCAACGTGTACCTGCAGACCGGCCCGGTTCAGGAGAAGCCGTCCTCCGAGGCGCTCTCCGAGACCCGCGTGGCCTCCACGCGGGTGGAGACCCGCATGGTGCCCTCCAGCCAGTCCATCACGCTGCGGCCCCATTTCGTCTCCGGCAAGGCCGACCTTTCGCCCACCGACCTGGGCGACATCCGGGCCATCGCGCGCGAGATCACCGGAACCGTCCGGGCCCTGAGCGTGGCCGGGCACACCGACAACCAGCGCCTCTCGCCCCGCACGCGGGCGCTTTTCGGCGACAACCTGGGGCTTTCCAAGGCCCGGGCCAGGTCCGTGGCCGACGCCCTGGTGGCGGCCCTGAAGGCCGCCGGCAAGGGCGCGCCGGCCAGGGTGAGCATCAGCGGGTACGGCGACACGCGGCCCCTGGTGCCCAACGACAGCCCGGCCCACATGGCCATGAACCGGCGCGTGGAAATCCGGATGCAGACCGACCAGATGCATCCGGTCACCGCCACGGTGAGGGTGGAGGAGTCCGTGGCCCTGAAGAAGGAGCTGATGCGGGCCCGCTTCCGCGCCACCACCAACTACGGGGCCTTCCTCACCCGCTTCGAGCTGGCCATCTGGGGGCCCAAGCGGGGTTCCCGTCCCCTGCGGGTGCTTCAAGGCCCGGCCTCGGACCTGGGGAAGCCCATCCTGTGGGATCTTCGCGACTCGCGGGGCGCCCTGGTGAAGCCGGGCAGGGCCTACTATTACGTGCTGACGGTCTTCGACGCGCGGGGCTATTCGGACAGCACCCGGCCCCGCTTCTTCGACGTGGCCGGCGACGGTCTGCTGGAGCCTTCCAGCCCCACCCAGGCCCCGGCGCCGGCCCTGCCGGTGCTGGCCCGCCGCGAGCCCAGCCAGGCCACGGAACAGGTCGACTTCGACCGGGACAACACGGCCAGCCACGGCATCCCCCTGAGCGGCGGGACGGTGGTGGTGGACGGCAGCGGGCTGGAGCCGGGAAGCCGGGTGGAAGTGGGGGGCCAGACGGCCCTGGCGGACCGGGAGGGAAGGGTGGCGGCCCAGATGATCGTGCCGCCGGGTGCGCTGGACCTGAAGGTGCGGGCCCTGGACGCCGACGGCAACACCCTGGACGAGGTGGAGAAGCTGAAGGTGAAGGAGAACGAGTACTTCATGGTGGGGCTGGCCGACGTGACGGGCGGCTACCAGGACCTTTCGGGCGACATCGCGCCCATCGCGCCCAGCGACAACTTTGAGCAGGGCCTCTACGCCCAGGGGCGCCTGGCCTTCTACCTGAAGGGCAAGATCCTGGGCAAGTACCTCATCACGGCCATGCTGGACACCGGCGAGGAGGAGAGCCAGAACCTGTTCAAGAACCTGGACAAGACCGACCCGCGCCGGATCTTCCGCCGCCTGGACCCCAACCAGTACTACCCCATCTACGGGGACAGCTCGCAGACCACCGTGGACGTGGACACCCAGGGCAAGATGTACCTGCGCCTGGAATCGGACCGCTTCTCGGTCCTGTGGGGCGACTACCAGACGGCCTTCTCGGACGTGGACCTGAGCCGCTACAACCGCAGCCTCTACGGGGCCCGCCTGCGGTGGCGCGACCCACGCACCGCCCCGGACGGCGGCAACCGCAGCGGCCTCACCGTCTTCGGGGCCGAGCCCCAGAACGAGCACGGCCACGACGAGATGCGGGCCACCGGAGGCTCGCTCTACTACCTTTCGCATCCAACGTGTCCACCGGCTCGGAGCAGATCAGCGTGGAGGTGCGGGACCCTGCCACCGGCCAGGTGACCCAGACGGTGCCCCTGCAGGAGGGCCAGGACTACCAGATCGACTGGGTCAGCGGCCGGGTGCTGCTCAACCGGCCCCTGGACGCCATCGTGGGGTCCTCCAGCATCATCACCAGCGCCCCGGCGGCCGGACAGGCGGTCTACCTGGTGGCCGACTACGAATACGACGACCCCAACGCCACGCCCCAGAATTCGGACTACGGGGCCCGGGGCAGCACCTGGCTGGCCGACCGCCTGAAGCTGGGCGCCACCTACGTGCACGACGCCAACGACGCCGGCGAGGAGCACCAGGTGCTGGGCGCGGACGGCACCCTGGACCTTCCCGCGGCCAGCCGCCTGAAGCTGGAATGGGCCGAAAGCTCGCACAGCCAGGCCGGCATCATGCTTTCGGGCGACGGCGGCCTCACCTACAGCCAGCTGCCCGAGCTGGACCTGGGCCAGGACCGCCAGGCCTGGGAGGCCAGCCTGGACCTGACCCCCGGCAAAATGGCCG
>JAJYGY010000386.1 GCA_021790555.1 bacterium | reverse complement strand
AACCAGAGCAACGACACCGGGGAAATCCTCTACCTGCAGCCCGGCGCGGGCGACGGGGCGCTCTACCCGGCCTTCGTGCCGGCCTTGAGCCCGGTGCCGGCGGCGGCCCTGGTGCCGGTGGGCACCATCCCCGGGGCCATCGGCGGCCTGCAGAACAACACCGTGGTCTCGGGCACCTACAAGCAGCTGCTGGGCAAGGACACGCTCGACCTGGAACTGGCCCATTCCAACATGGACAACCCCTACTTCCACCTGGCCGGCCAGGCCTTCCGGGGAGACCTGCAGATGCCCCTGGGCTTCATGGACCTGACCCTGCGCGGGTACAGCATCTCCCCCACCTACATGGCCGCCAGCACCAAGTACATCTCCAACGACGTCGATCCACTTAGCTATAGCTACGACCCCTACCACCCCGGCCAGATCATCCACGACACCGAGGTGAGCGACCCCACCCTGTTCATGACCAACACCAACACCTACGCCGCCGACGCCCGTTTCAACCTGCTGGGCGTCTTCTTCAGCGCCACCCTGCAGGACAGCCGCCAGATCGCCCCCACCTCGGCGGTGATCCAGAGTTCGCACTTCTTCAACGGCAACAACCTCGACGGCGGCGGCTGGTGGGCCCTGTTCAACAACAACTACCTGGCCTGGAACCCCTCCACCGCGGCCGGCAGCGACTACAGCGCCGGCCTGGACAGCTACAACCGCCGCTACTACACGGGCGGGGCCTTTTCCAAGGACTCCAACCCGCTGTGGTACTACGACGCCTACCACCAGCTGGAGGCCTACGCTTGGCGCATCAACTACGAACGCATCCTCACCTCCGACCCCGCCACCGGGCAGCCCCTGGCCCTTTCCACCAAGTCGGTTTCCTACGCCTCGCTGGACGCCCGCACCAACCTTTCGCAGTACCTGGGCCTGTCGCGCGAATGCTTCTTCCAGGTGTACGAGGACCTCACCACGGTCAACGACGCGTCCCTGTTCGTGCCCAGCCTGGACCCCTCCAACCTTTTCGTGCAGAATATCCTCGTTTCCAACCTGGTCTACAACGTGACGGACAGGGTCAACTTCATCCTCAACGGCAACTACGAGGTGTGGAAGACCGACCGCATCTTCGCCCCCTACAGGCTGGAATACTACGACAGCGGGGTGGGCGCGGGCATGGACTGGGACGTGATGCCGGGCAAGCTCTCCATGTACCTGCGGGTCAAGGCCTTCCGCCATTACGACGCGGCGATGACCGCCAACGACTTCCTGGCCCGGCAGATGTGGTGGGAACTGGAGACGTATTTCTAGCAGGCGTTTGAAAGGGACTTCAACATTCGTGGGGGACAGACCCGTGAGACGCATTCAATGGATGATGTGGCTGGCCTTGCTGGCGATGGGCGCGGGAGCGCCGCTGAAGGCCCGGGCCGGGGGAAGCCAGGCCATCGCCCGGGCCCTGGCCGGGGGCGGGGCCGTCCAGGACACCCTGGGGGCCCCGGTGCCCGCCAGCGATCCGGGCTACCAGTTCCTGCTGGGGCTTTCGCGGCGGGGCGGCCTTTCCGAATCCTTCCCCACGGACGGCCAGCCCCTTTCGCGCGCCCAGATGGCCATGTACGTCTCCGACGCCATGGACCAGGCCACGCTTCCCGGGGCCGGGGGGGCCGTGCAGACGGCCCAGGTGCCCCCCATGGCGCCTCCGCCCATGCCCGGGGTCGCCGCCTCGGCCGGTAGCGGCGCCTACACCTACAGCCCGGGCGACCGGCAGGAGGTCTACCGCCTGGTGCAGCAGTACCAGGCCGAACTGCTGAAGATGGGCGCCAAGCTGGACGACCTTGAGAACCGCCTGGTGACCCTGGGCCAGGAGAAGGACGACTGGAGCGCCAAGCTGGACCGGCTGTTCAGGGCCACCGGGCTTTCCATCAACGGGGTGGCCGAGACCGAAAGCGACGACCTGCTGGTGCTGGACACCCCCAACGGGGCGCGGCGCTTCTGGCCCACGGTGGGCTACATGGACCTTTCCTTCACCGCCCGGCCCAACAACGCGCTCTACGCCCAGATGGTCTACCGCATGGAGGTGCTCTTCGGCGGGTACTGGGGCAGCCTCAACGTGGCGGGCGTGCGCCACTTCATCATGACGGCCAACCTGCCGGTCAGCTTCTCGCTGGGCGACGTCAACTACAGGAACACGCCCCTGACCTTCTGGGCCGACCAGGATTCCTATCCCTTCGAGAACGAGATTCTGGCGCGCAAGCGGCGCGAGGGCATGGACCAGCTCTACCTGGGCGACCACACCTGGCCCCTCACCGGGGGCACGGTCAGCACCACCCTGCTTCTCTTCGACCGGGCCGACCTGGCCCTGACGGCCATGGGCGCGCGCACCGCCATCGCCGGCAGCACCAACAGCGGCGAGACCTTCGCCGTCACCTACCCCTACGACCAGTACTACGCCGGGGGCCACGCCGTGCTGTCGCCCGACGGCAGCGACTTCATCAAGCTGGGGGCCTCCTATTTCGAACTTTTCGAGCCTGTGGACAGCACCTCCACCGTGCCACTCTATCCGCCCCAGAAGAACAACGTGGCGGGCGTGGATCTGGAGGTCAACCCCGCGGGTAATCTGAGCCTGATGGCCGAAGCTGCTCATTCCAACTATACCCCGGATTACGGGGGCCCCCTCAACTGGACCCAGGGCAACGCCGACGAGGGGCACCTGGCCTGGAAATTCGGCTCCAAGGCCGACCCCCAGAAGCTGTGCCTTTCCAGCCTGTACGTGGAACAGGGCTTCATCAACTACGCGGCCCAGACCCGCGTGGAGGACAGCTATCAGGGGGGGGGCCGCATGCCCCTGACTTCCAACGTGCTCTACAACCCCACCACGGGCGGCTACGGCGGACCCTTCGGCACCGGCACCACGGCCATCAGCCTCAATCCGGAATTCTTCACCCAATACAACAACGTCATCCTGGCCACCAACCAGCACGCCACCATCAACACGGCCAGCCTGTCGCAGCCGGGCGGGGTGTACCTCACCTACGACCCGGCCGTCAACAACAGCCTGCCCTATGGGGACGCCACTCCAAATCGGGCGGGCGGCGCACTGGACTACCAGGGAAGCTTCGGGGGAGGCTTCCTGAAGCCCCGGATCTTCGGAAGCCACTACCAGGAAGTGGTCAATGCCTGGTACGCCGCGCCTGAAACGGGTACCAGGACCTACAACCGGGGTGGCGCCGGATTCAAGCTGGACCTGAAGTCCCTGGGATGGCCGGTGAAGCTGGAGGCGGGCCTGACCGTGGAGGACACGCGCTCCAATTCCTTCGTGGCCTATACCTCCACCCAGGTGGACTACGGACTGGAATACGACCTGACGGACAGCTTCCGCGTGCTGGGCGGGTTCCAGCACCGCGACTGGAACGGCAGCGATTTCTTCTACCTGGGGCAGGGAAGCTACCAGTGGTATTACCAGGACGCCATGATGGACGTGCCCTGCGCGGGCTTCGAGTGGAAGTTCTCCAAATCGACCGACCTGTACGCCAACTACGTGTACCACGACCTGATCGACGTATATCATGAAAATACGCATACGTACTACCAGGAATACGACGCCGCCGTGCGGATGGAGTTCTGACGAGGCTGCCATGACCACGAAGCAAAAGCGCAAGCTGCTCTGGCTCCTGGCCGCCGTGGCCCTGATGGACTTCGGCTGCACCAGGAATCCCTCCAACCTTGTGGGGCCTTCCCAGTCGGGAGGGCAGTACGCGCCCAACCTGTTCCAGCCGGGCGTGACCGAGACCCTGACCCCGGACGTGCTCTTCACCGGCGACGACGGAAAGACCGCCACGGAATGGGGCGGCCCCATCGAATACAGCTGCGGCGGCGGGTCAGGCGTCTACATCGGCGGCGTATTGTCCATCGGCCAGTTTTTCACGCCACAGCTTCCCGGCTCTCCCTATCAGGGGGTGGGCGGGCCCAGCGGGGACTTCAGCGGCGATTCCTTCCTGCGCTACGCCGGCCTGAAGGGGCAGAACACCAACAGCGACTACAGCAGCGTCAGTTTTTATTTCAAGGGCATCACCACGCCCTACGACATCTCCCGGTACAGCGGCTTCGTCTTCTTCGCCCGAAGCAACTACAACAACGGCAATTTTTCCGTCTACATCGCCGCGGACAACAGCAGTCCCACCAGTCCCTACGGCGACAAGAATTACAACTTTTTCGCCGACGTTTTCGGCAACCCGGGGCCCAATTGGAAGGAGGAGACGAT
>JAJYGY010000149.1 GCA_021790555.1 bacterium | reverse complement strand
GGGGTGGTCGATGCACCACAGCCCCCCCGAGGCCGCCCGCGAGCGGGAGGGGTCGGCGCGCTCCACGTAGTGGACCGAGCCGATGGCGTAGTCGAGCGGCGCCGAGGCCAGCAGGCCGCGCAGGGCCTCGACCCGGTCCTCGAAGAAATCCGCCTCCACGCCCAGCCGGATGGGGAAATCCGGGAAGCGGCCGCGCAGCTGAAGCACCTCGCCCACGTAGAGGGGCAGCTCCTCCCTTTCCATGTTGAAGGGGCTGGGGCCCTCGAAGGGCAGGGGCAGGTGGTCGGAGAAGCCCATCTCCGAAAGCCCGGCCGCCCGGCCGGCCCGCACGTAGTCCTCCATGCCCCCGCTGGCGTGCTTGCAGCGGGCCGTGTGGACGTGGTAGTCGAAGAGGGGGGTCATGGATTCCTTTCCCGCGCGCCGGCTGGGCCGCGCTACAGGCACACGAACCAGTCCGGCCGGGAGGTCAGGGCCGCGTATTCCAGCACCAGGGCGCGCTGGCGGGCCTCCCGGCAGAGCACCTGCAGGGTCCAGCCCGCGCCCAGCGACGCGGCGAGCTCTTCCAGAACCAGGTGGCACTGGAAAAGCCGGTAGTGGCGGTGGCAGTCGAAGCGCTGCCATTCCGGGTTGAGCTCCAGGCCCGGCACCCTGCCGGAAAACCCCTCCGAGGCCCAGTAGTTGCACTCCGGATGCGAGGGCTCGGCCCCCGAACCCGTCATCAGGGGGCAGCGCCGCGAGGCGAAACGCGGGCAGGAGGAGGGCAGGGCGGGCCGCAGCAGGCCCAGGGCCAGCCAGCGGGCCCGCGGGTCCCAGATCAGCCAGTCCACCCGGCAGCCGGGCTCCTGGGGGTCCTCGGCGTAGCGTTCCACCCGGTCGCGGGCCTGGCGGTAGGGCTCCCACAGCGCCAGCCCCGAAGCCCGCGGGTCCAGGCCCCAGGGGAACACCCGGCTTTCCCCGGAAAGCCGCAGGCCCTCCAGGAACGCCAGGCAGGCCTCCCTATCCTCCCCGTCCCCGGGCAGGGCGCCGCGCTCCCACTCGCCGGCCCCGGCCATCCTTTCCCGCCAGGAATCCGGATCAAAGTCCACGGCCTTCCCCTTCCAGGTGCCTCCCGTAGGCGAATGGCCGGGTCGCCTCGGGCAGGCTTCCTTCCAGCACCGACTGGACCAGCGAATCCACGGTCAGCGGCAGGAACAGGATGCCGCGGCGGTAGTGGCCGCAGCAAAGGTGCAGCCCCTTCAGCGGGGTGGGCCCCAGCGTGGGCCAGCCGTCCGAGGCCCCGGGCCTCAGGCCCGCCCAGAACTCCCCGATGGCGCAGGAGCGCAGGTCCGGGATGGTCTCAAAGGAACCCTGCAGCAGGTATTCCACGCCCTCGCCGGTGAGGCGCTTGTCGAATCCGGTGTTCTCCACCGTGGCGCCCACCAGCAGCTTGGGCCCCTCCTCCGTCCGGCGGGGGACGAAATACAGGTTCTCCCCGTGCAGGGGCACGGAGGGCAGCAGGGACTCCGGCACGTCGAAGGAGAGCATCTGTCCCTTCACCGGCGAAACCTGGGGGGGAGGCTGGAGCAGCCCCTTCAGCAGGGGGGTGGACCAGGCTCCGGCGGCCACGACCACGTCGCCGGCCTCCCATTCCGCGCCGCCCGCGCGCACCCGGCCCACCCGCCCCCCCTCGGCCTCAAGCGGCTCGGCCGGGCAGCCTTCGCGGATCTCCACGCCCAGGGTCCGGCAGCTGGCCTCCAGAGCCCGGCACAGGGCCCGGTTGTCCACCCAGTAGTCCCCGTGGGCCAGGTAGCCGGCCGAGACGCGCGGGTGCAGGAAGGGGAAGCGCCGCCGCAGGTCCTCCTTCTCCAGCCGCTCCACCCTGCCGGAGCGCGTCTTCTGCCACAGGTACTTGGCCTCCAGGCGGCTCTCGTAGGCGGCGCCGAAGGCCAGGTGCAGGCCGCCTTCGGGATGGAATCCGAAGTCCGCGCCCGTGTCCGCGGCCAGGCCGCGGGCGTAGTCCGGCCAGAGGTCGCGCGAAACCACGGTGGCGGCGAAGTAGGCGTCGTCTTCCATGGCCTCGGACTGGGCCCCGATCATGCCGGCCGCGGCCCAGCTGGCCTCGCGCGCCGCCCCGCCCGCCTCCAGCAGGGCCACCTTCCTGCCCCGGCCCGCCAGCCCGCGCGCCAGGCCCAGGCCCATGCAGCCCCCCCCGATCACCACCACGTCCGCCTTGGCCATCTTCCTTCCCCCAGAAAAAATTTCCGCGTTCAACCCGGCCTGCCGGCCCCCCCGGCCCCGGCGTCCGGAGGCGGCGCGTCCCCTGAAGGACCGGCCTCCCCCGCCGCTTCGCCGGTCCCCCCGGCTTCCTCCCCGGGCGGCCGCGGGGAAGCCTCCCCGGACGCCGGGGCGGCCCCGTTCCTGGGCCGGGCGGGGCGGCGCGGCCGCGCCTCGCCCCGGGCCGGCCGGTACTCCGTGACATCCTGGCCGTTGGAGGCCACCAGCTTGTCCAGGTAGAGCAGGCTCTTGCGGGCCGAATAGCCGAAAAGCTCGGCGAAGCGCCCCCAGTTGACCATGGTGTTGAACAGGTGGTTGGCCGGCTCGGAGGGGAACAGCAGGGCGAACTCCCCCAGCACCACCTCGCGCCGCAGCTCGCGCTCCTCGGCGCGCTTGACCATCTCGATGACCGTGGCGTAGATGCGCAGCCCCTGCAGCTGCTGGTTCAGCAGGATCTTGCGCCGGTTGACGTCTCCCCGCAGGAAGGCCCTGCCCAGCTCGGTCAGCTCCACCTGGTCCTTGGGGGTGCGCACCAGCCCCAGCATCTCGGCGGCGTTGACCACCATCAGCACCGACGAATATTCCTTGCGGGTCTCGGAAACGAAGTCGAAGACGTCCATGCGGCCCTGGTGGTCGTCCAGGGCCTCCAGCAGGCCGAAGACCTGCCCCATGTCGGCCCTGGGCAGGGGGGCCAGGCGCTGGGCGAAGCGGCCCGGCGAGGCGGCCGCGTCGTCCGGCAGGATGTCCTTGGTGATGATGTCGTGGATCTGCGCCACCTTGTCCAGGAACTCGGGCGAGCCGTAGTCGCGGGGATAGGCCAGGTTGTTGTGCACCTCGGCCTTGACTCGGGTGGGGTTGCCCGACAGCACCAGGATGCGGCTGGCCAGGAAGACCACCTCCTGGATGTTGTGGGTCACCATCAGGATGGCCTTGGGGTTGGCCTCGGTCCGCTGCCACAGGGCCAGCAGTTCGTTGCGCAGCGACTCGGCCATCAGGGCGTCCAGGGCCGAAAAGGGGTCGTCCAGGCACAGCAGTTCCGGCTGCAGGGCCAGGGCCCGGGCCAGCCCCACGCGCTGCTTCATGCCCGACGAAAGCTCGCGCGGGTAGGCCTCCTCGTAGCCGTCCACGCCCACGGTGTCGACGGCCCAGGCCACCTGTTCGCGCTGCCGCTCCTCGGGCAGGCCCAGCTTCTCCAGGCCAAGCTGGATGTTCTGCTCCACGTTCAGCCAGGGGAAAAGCGCCGGGTTCTGGAAGACCACCCCCACGCCCGGGCTGGGCCCCAGCAGGGGCTCGCCCCGGTAGAGCACCTGGCCCGAGCCGGGCCGCTGCAGGCCTGCCGCCACCCGCACCAGGGTGCTCTTGCCCGAGCCCGAGGGGCCCAGGATGGCCACGATCTCGTCCTCGCGGATGGAAAGGCTCACCTGTTCCAGCAGGCGCAGCCGCTCGCGGCTGGGCTGCACGAATTCCACGCCCACCTCCTTCAGTTCCAGAAGGGGGGGACGGCCGGCCGTTGCCTGGGAATGGTCTTCCATGGTGGGTCCTCAGTCCGAAAGTCTGGCCGCCCAGTCCGAAAGCGGCATCCACAGGAGTCGGTTCATGGCCACCACGATGGCCGACATGACGAAGACGCTGGCCGTCAGCAGGGCCAGGTCGCCCGAGGCCGTGGCCAGGTCGATGGTGGCCCCCAGCCCGTGCCCCACCACATGCACCTGGCGGCCCAGCTGGATGTACTCGATGACGATGGTGGCGTTCCACACCGCGCCGATGGTGGTGTTCAGCCCGATGACCAGCTGCGGCGCCATGGCCGGCAGCAGGAACTTCTTCCAGGCCGGCCAGCCGCCGCGCCCGTAGCAGGCCCAGGCGTCCTTCTGGTCCTGGGGGATCATGGAGGCCCCGCCGATGACGTTGAAGAGAAGGTAGGCGAAGGTGCTGGCCACCATCAACAGAACGGCCGAAACCTCGAAATTGAGCCCCACCCAGAAGAAAGCCGCCAGCAGCACCGGGTAG
>JAJYGY010000342.1 GCA_021790555.1 bacterium | reverse complement strand
GACACGGCCCCGACTACGCCTTCGGCTACGGCGGTGCCAGGCACGGCCACGCCGACGCCTTCGGCTACGGCGGTGCCAGGCACGGCCACGCCCTCGCCCAGCCTCACCGCCAGCCCCACCCCGCCGCCGGCGGGCAGCACGGACACCGCCACCTCCACGGCAACGCCCACCTGGTCGGCGTCCCCCACGGCGACGGCCTCGGCCACGCCTACGCCTTCGGCTACGGCGGTGCAGGGCACGCCTACGCCTTCGGCTACGGCGGTACCAGGCACGCCCACGGACTCTCCCACGCCTACGCCTTCGGCTACGGCGGTGCCAGGCACGCCCACGGACTCTCCCACGCCTACGCCTTCGGCTACGGCGGTGCCAGGCACGCCCACGGACTCTCCTACGCCTACGCCTTCGGCTACGGCGGTGCAAAGCACGGCCACGCCTACGCCTTCGGCTACGGCGGTGCAGGGCACGGCCACGCCCACCGCCGGAGCTTCCGGAGGGGGAGGCGGCATCAACCTCATCCTGAAGGAGGTGCCCGGTCCGGACCCCAACCCGCGCCGCCTCTACGTGGACCTTGCCGGGCCCGCGGATTTCCTCAAGGTTCGCCTGTACACCACGGCCATGGTCTGCGTGCGCGACCGCGAGATCGACGGGCCCTTCGCCGCGGGCTGGCAGGCGGCCGCGCTTCCCGGCGGCTTCCTGGACGGCCTGGCCAACGGGGTGTACTACCTGACGGCCAGTTCGACGCGGGGAGGGCTGGAAAAACCCGGCCCGGGCCCGGTTTCGCTTTACGTGTTGAAGTGACATCCTTCCTCTTTTTCCGGGAGATTCCATGAAGACGACGGCGAAATTCCTGCTGGCCGCGGCCGGCCTGGCGGCGCTGGCGGGCCCCCTGGGTCTGCGGGCCGGCACCGCGGGCATGCTGCCCCTGTACACGGCCAACCACCTGCAGATGTACGCCTACGCCTACCCCAGCCCAGGGTCCACCATCACGCCGCAGAAGGCAGACGGCCGCTACTGGATGGACCTGAGCCTGAAGGGCGACGCCTGGTCCGGGGCCGGCATCGGCATGGACATGCAGGACCTTTCGGCCTGGGTGGCCAAGGGCGCCCTGCAGTTCTGGGCCCGGGCCCCCCAGGCGGGCACGGACTTCCAGATCGGCTTCGTGCAGGCCAAGGGCTTCCGCCCGGGCCAGCTGGCCTTCCAGGTCACGCTGCCGGTGGGCAGCTACGCCCGCCTGACCCCCCAGTGGACCAAGGTGGTCATCCCCCTGGCCGACTTCCCCAGGCAAGGCAGCCGCTTCGACGACAAGACCCAGCAGAGCGTCAGCGGCACCTTCGACTGGACCCGCGTGCAGGAGGTGGTGGTGGCGCGGGCACCCGGGGGGCCGGGCCAGGTGCGGTTCAGCCTGGCCGACATCAACCTGCTGCCCTCCTACAACCCGGCCAGCCTGCCCAAGATGCCGGCGGCCCAGGCGGCCAGCGGGGAGGTGGACTTCTACGCCGGGGCCATGGCCACGGGCGGGTACACCTACGCGTATCCCGAGGGCAAGGCCCAGGTGAAGGAGGCCGCGGGCGGCTACCACGACGCCCATTGCCTGGAATCCGACCTGATCACCAGCGCCTGGTCCGGCGGCGCCATCGGCAGGGACCCGGTGGACCTGAGCAGGCTCCACGACGACGGCGGCACGCTGCGGGCCTGGGTCAAGGGACAGTACGGCGGGGAGGTCATCGCGCTGGGCTTCACCGACAAGACCCACGGCGGCGCCGTGCGCCTCAACATCGGCCCCTACCTGAAGGGCGGCTCCATGGACCGTGGGCAGTGGAAGCAGGTGGTCATCCCGCTTTCGGCCTTCCCCAGCCAGGGCCAGAAGTGGGACGAGGCCAAGCAGCAGAACGAGACCTTTCCCTTCGACTGGAAGAACGTGCAGGAAGTGATGTGGGACAACGACGGACCGGGCAAGATGTCCAGCTCGTTCTTCATCGACGGCATCAAGGTGATGCCGAAGGGGAAATAGGGAAGGGTGTTCGGAAAGCCAGGGAAGGGGATGGGCCGGGCTCCTGGGAGAACCGTTCCCAGGAGCGGAGCGGGAGGGGCCATGAAGAATGGAAAATTGAAAAGCATGCTTGATTGGCCCCGTATCGGTGTCCTGCTGGGGCTGCTTCTGCCGGGGCCAGCCCTGCTGCGGGCCCTGAACGCCCCCCCCAGCCCGCCGGACACGGTCCTCATCATCTACCTGTCGGGCGAAGCCTATAACACCACCGGCGCCACCAACATTTACAACGCCCTCCAGGCCATCCCCAGTCCCTACAAGCCCACCGTGACCATGCTGGCCGTGCCCTACGTGGCCGGCACCACCGAAGGGCTGGCCGCGTCCCTGCCCGGCGGCAACATGAGCTACCTGAACCAATTCTGCGAGGTGTGGGACCTGCGCTTCGTGGACAACCCCAGCAGCCCGCCCTGCGCCACCGGCTCTTCGGATGTCATCACGAGTTCGGGCGCCAACAACGACACACAGCTATTCCAGAATTTCCTGGCCCAGGGGGGCCACCTCTACCTGGGGGGGGACAACGGCGGCTTCTGCCCGCGCAACAGTTCGGTCATCAATTTCGTCCAGTCCGTCACCGGTTGCACCCTGCCTTACCCGAACACCAGCACCACCACCAAGGACTGGACCACGATCGACAACACGGCTCCTGACAATTTCGCCACCAACCTGAACACCCTGACCCACCTGTACACCTATTATCCCGGCCTGGTTCCGCTGACCTCGATCTGCGGCGGAAAGGCCCTGGCCACGGACGGCACCAATGCCCTGGAAATCCTCTGGCAAAGCGGCCAGTTGAACACCGGGAACGGCAAGCTGGTTGCCAGTTTCGACACCAATTCCTACAGCGACACCAACGCGGCGGACATCCCGGACAGCGCCTACATCCAATATTACCAGAACGAATACGTGGCCCTGGCCGGTTGCGTCAACTACACCATGACCAAGACCGTCAGCCCCGGTTCGGTGTGCGTTGGACAGCAGGCCACCTATGTGCTGTGCCTCAACAACACTGGCTCCAAGGCCATCCCCAATCCCCAGATCGTGGACACCCTGCCGACCTGCCTCACCTTCATCTCCTCCAACCCGGCCTCCACGGGGGTGGGGGCGATGCGGGTATTCAACTTCTCGTCCCCGCTGGCGGGGGGGGACAGCGACTGCGTCAGCATCACCGTACAGGCGACCCAGCTGCCTCCTTGTCCCTGAACAAGGGAGCCGGGCTTTCGCGGGGTAAAGGCTGTGAAAAAAGGGCCCAAATTTTGGATCGTGATTTTGGGGGCGCTTTGGATGCCCGCCTGGCTGCGGGCCGGGGCCATGGTGCGGAATCTCAGCGCCAGCCCGGCCTTCGCGTGCCCGGGCCAGGCCATCACCATCACCTACCAGGCCTCCACGCCGGACAGCACCAACAACAGCAAGGACCTCTATGTCCTGGGAACCTTCGACACCGACACCTCCGTGGACCTGACGGATTATTGCTTCATCCACGACTCCTACGTCAACGGCCAGTCGCCTCCCCTGACACCCTGGTTTTCCTACACGGCTTGGGCGGCGGTCTGTTCCGGCTGTGACTCCTTCTGGCACACGTACACCGCCGTCACCACCATCCCGGCGGGCATCGCCACGGGAACGGTGCTGTATTTCACCATCCGCGTGGCGGAAGGATACACGGCCGGGACGTCGGCGGGAAACATGTCCGTGAGCCTGCCGGTCACGGTCAACTGCAATGCCGGCGTTGTTTCCAATGTCGGCGGGGCATTTTTCAGCAGCGGCGGGGCGAGCTACGCGGGGGAGTCCAACTTCGTGAACCTGACCATACAAGCCTGCGGGACATTGTCCGACACTCCCACCTTCACCGCCACGCCCACCCCCCCGCAGACCAGCACCTCCACGCCCACGCGAACTTCCACGCCGACGGCGACTCCTTCGCCCACGCCCAGTTCCACGCCCACGGCCAGCCCGACGGCGACGCCCTCGCCCACGCCCAGCGCGACGCGCACGGACACGCCGACCGCGACGCCCACGCCCAGCTCCACGGCCAGCCCCACCGCCACGCCCACCAACACCTCGCCCTTCACGCCCAGCGACACCCCCACCGCCACGGAGACGCCCACCCTGACGTCCACGCCGACGCAAAGCTTCACGTACACGGACACGCCCACGTCCACCCTGACCGGGACCTACACCGACACCCCCACGGCCACGCCCAGCTTCACGCCGTCCTT
>JAJYGY010000153.1 GCA_021790555.1 bacterium | reverse complement strand
CGGCCGGGAATGGTGGCCGAAATGTTGAATTCCGATCCGCCCATCACCACCGAATGGTAGAGTTCCTGCCCCTTGACCCGGTAATAGAGCCTGGCCGAACTCACCGGCGGCCTCACCCCGGAAAGGCTGGCGCTGACCTGGATGGGCTGGCCTTCCACGGCCGAAAGGACCGGGTTGTGCACGATCGTGGCCGCGCTCAAGGCGGCCGCCGCGCCCCACACCAGGGCCGCCAGGACGGGGATCGTCAGGGCTTTTTTCAAGGATGCTCCCTCAGGAAAGGACTTGGGATGAAGGACCCTCAGGGGTTCTTCTTGAAGTTGAGGATGACCTTCTGTTCCTTGCCGCTGGACTTGTCGCGCAGGAGCAGTTCCACCGGGATGGTGTCGCCGGACTGGCCCTGCCCGCCCTTTTCCTGGTACCAGTTGTCGGGGCCGGGGTTGTAGGCCGTGGGCGTGTCCGGCGCCGAGCCGAAGGCCACGCAGGTCTGCTGGTGGGGGCCGCACATCACCATGCCGTACTGGTTGCCCACCTGGAGGTTGTCCACCAGCCACTTGTAGCAGGAACTCCTGTCCTTGCCCACGAAGACCTGTCCCTCGCTGCCCTTGATGGCCGCCACCGAGGAGGGCGTGTCGAACACGAAGCTCTCGTCGGGATGGTGGGTGATCTTGGCCCAGATGTCGCCCACCAGCACCTTCAGGCTGTTGATGGCGCGGGACACCTTCTCGCCCTTCACCGCCTTCTGCTGCAGGATGAGGTCCGTGTCGTAGTTGACCTTCAGCTGGCTGCCGTCGGTCAGCACCAGGGAGAGGCGGCCGTTGGAGCCGGTCCTGATGCGGTCACCCTCGAAAAGGCTCTGCCCCAGCGCCACCTTTTCGGCCTTCTTGTCGCGCACGAACACCGTGGCCTGGCCGCTGACGGCCACCACCACGCCCACCGGCTGGGCCTGGTCGGCCGAGCCCCGCGACATGCCCGAAAGGGTGCACAGGGCCAGGGCCAGGACAAGCGCCCCTTGCGAAATCCGACTGCTTTTCATAGGGCCTCCAGAAAATCGTTGACCAAACGGAACCAGCGCCGGGGCCTATTTCAGGCTCGCCCCCACCACCACATAGTCCGGATCGTTGGCGACCCCCGAGGCGTCGCCCCCGTTGTCCAGGGTCACGCTGACGGGCACGGCCTTGCCGCTTTCGATCATGCCGCGCAGGGGGTCGGACAGGAATGGCAGCGATTCCCTGGCCAGCCGCTGCAGGGCGGAACCCAGGTCCGCGCCGGCGCCGGCCTGCACGACGAACCAGCGTTCATTGGCCGCGGAAAGCACGTTGCTGCCGCCCAGGGGGTTGCCGCCCGGATCGATGGCCTGCACCGCCCAGTAGTATTTCCGCCCCTTGGTCAGGCCGCCCGCGCCGCCGTCCTGGGCCGTCATCTGGTAGCTGGTGGTGAAGGCCGGCAGGTCCTTCTGGAAGAGGGGGACCCCCTGGGGCTGTTCCATCAGCAGCAGGCGGTAGCTGATCTGCTCCGGCTTCAGCGTGGAGCTGGTGGCCGGGGTCCAGGAGAACAGGGGAAAGCCGGGGACGTTCATGTCGTTGGGGTAGATGGGGATCGGCCCCGCGGTGTTGGCGCCGGGGGAGCCCAGCATCACCGAAAAGGGCTCGCAGTCCTGGCTGCAGGAAGAGCGGCAGTCCGAGCCGTCCATCAGGTACAGGCAGACGACGAACTTGCGGGTGAGGAACTGGCTGACCTTGCTGGGGCTCATGTTCTGGAAATTCTGGTTGGTGTAGTTCTCGTTGAAGGTCCCGCTGAACCCGGCCGCCTGGAAGTTGTTGGCGAAAAGGGTGGCCGTGGAATTGGCCTTCACCGGGATGAGCGACGTCACCGGGCAGCCCGTGGCGATGGGGTTGCCGTTGGGGTCTCCGGGGTCGGAAATGGAGATCTTGATGTAGACGTACTGGTCCTGGCTGGTGGGGTTCTGCACCGTCATGCTGAAGACCCCGGGATCCACGTTGGCGGGAAAGTTGTTGATGGTGCCGTTGGTCTGCTGGGCCGCGTTCCACATCTGGATGATGAGCTGGGTGTTGAACTGGAAGCCCAGCAGCTTCAACTGGCAGTTGCTGGGGGCTACCGCGCCCCAGCAGCCCGCCGCCAGGGCCAACAAGCCCAGCACCTTTGCCGCGATGGATTTCATGGCTACCTCCGGAAAGACTAGAAATTCACCTTCATGGAAACCATGGCCCCGCCCGTCTGAAGGGGGGCCAGGCCCAATTGCGCACTGGATTGCTGGGCCTCCAAGCGGCGGTTGTAGAGTTTGGCGGCGGTCGGGGCGCCGCTCATGTCGTCGAACCAGGAATAGAGGAAGGCGAAGCTGGCGACCGTCACGATGCCGAAACGGGTGTAGAAGTCGGAAAAGTTGGTGGGAATGCTCCCGCCCTGGGTGGATTGGGTGAAGGTGTTGATGTCGCCGGCCAGGCCGGTGGTGTTCTCATAAATAAGGTAGGCGGACATGCCCTCCAGGGCCAGCAGGCCCAGGCCGCCCAGGTAGGAACCCGCGTAGAAATGCCCGGTGCCGTGCACCACCACCCCGGGGAAAAAGGCCAGCGAGCCGGCGATCAGGGGGCTCTTTTCACCCGGCAGGGACTTGGAAGCCCGCTTTTCAGGATTTTGAACCGCCGTGGGGCTGGGCGAGGGCTTGGGCGTGGCGGCTTCGGTGGGCTTGGGGGTGGGCTTGGCCTCGGCCGGCTTGGAAGCCGCCTTTTCAGCGGCCGGAGTCGCCTTGGGCTTGTCCCCGGCGGCCCGGGCTCCCCCGGGCAGGGCGATGATCAAGGTCAAAAACGCGGCAATCGCCAACGCCGAAGCTTTGATCCGATGAGCCACACGGACCCCCGATTGGTGATGAAAGTGATGGAAACCGTCCACAGGCATGTTGCCTTCAAGGCGCCCACAATTTGGCATCGGCCGGAGGGAATGTCAAGCCATCCCCCTGTTAATTTCATTACAGGGGAATTCTACGGCGCCGGCACGCTTCAGGAACGGGCCGCCAGGGCCTCGGCCAGGGCATCGGCCAGCCGGGCGAATTCCGGAAGATCCAGGGTTTCAGGGCGGCGGGTGGGCTGGATGCCCGCCTTCACCAGGGCCGCGTCCAGCAGGTCCGGGGGCAGGTCCAGCCCCGGGGCCATGGCCAGCGAGTTTTTCAGCTGCTTGCGGCGCTTGCCGAAGGCCCCCCGGGCCACGCGGAAGAAAAAGGCCTCGTCCTTCACCCGGACGGCCGGCCTTTCCAGCCTTTCGAAGAGCAGCAGCGCGGAATCCACCCGGGGTGGCGGGGTGAAGGCCCCGGGCAGCACCTTGCGAAGCAGGGCCACCCGTGAACGGTACTGGGCCATCAGGGAAAGCGCGCCGTAGTCCTTGTTGCCCGGCCCGGCGGCCAGGCGCAGGCCCACCTCCTTCTGCACCAGGGCCACCATGCGGCCGAATCCCAGCCCGGATTCCAGCACCTGGGCCAGGATCGGCGTGGTGATGTAGTAGGGCAGGTTGGCGGCCAGGTGGAAGGGGGCCTCCCCGAAGGCCTCGCGGCAGAGCGCGTGGAGGTCCATTTCCAGCACGTCGCCCTGCGCCAGGCGGAAGTTGGGCCGGCCGCCGAAGCGCTCCTGGAGCACCTGGCAGGCCCGGGCGTCCACCTCCACGGCCAGGACCGGTCCGCCCGCCTCCAGCAGGGCCTCGGTCAGGGCGCCCAGGCCCGGGCCGATCTCCAGCACCCCCTCCTCCGGCCCCCGCGCAAGGGCGGCCAGGATGTCCCGGACCACGGACGGGTCCCTCAGCAGGTGCTGGCCCAGCCCCTTCTTGGTCCAGAACCCGGCCTGCCTGGCCTGCCGGCTGGGGATGGGGATCTTGTTCGCCATGGCTTGGTGGGCTCCTTTTCCTTCAAACAGCGGGTGTCCCCGGGCTGAAAACCCGGAGCACCGGCCCTCCCGTCGGAAGCCGCCGTGTCCGGCCCTCTGGGCCGGGCGGTTTCGCCTTGAGCCCTGCGAAGGGCCTCTCGGGCGGTCGGCGAAGCCGCGCGGACGCCAGGGGCGCGGAGCGGCCGGGCAAAAATACCAAAGGAATGGCGGTGTCCCCCGTCACCCCGTCCCCTTTTTTGAAGCCAGTTCCAGCGCCAGTTCCACCGCGGCCCGGAAGCTTTTGGGGTCGGCGACCCCCCGGCCGGCGATGTCGTAGGCCGTGCCGTGGTCCGGGGAGGTGCGCGGGAAGGGCAGCCCCAGGGTGACGTTGACCCCGCTGTC
>JAJYGY010000001.1 GCA_021790555.1 bacterium | reverse complement strand
GCGCCTGGGGAAGGCTGCGCATGTGCTCGATGCCGGAAAGGGCCTTGGACAGGCGCCCCAGTTCCTTCTCCTTGCGGATGATCTCCTGCTTGGGAAGGGTGGCCATGGTTCCGTCCTCCTTCGAGCGCTTCAACTGGCTGAACCGGTTGAGGCTGCGGGTGACGGTGGAGAAGTTGGTCAGGGTGCCGCCCAGCCAGCGCTGGTTGATGTAGGGCATGCCGCAGCGGGCGGCCTCCTCGGCGATGGGCCCCTGGGCCTGCTTCTTGGTGCCGACGAAGAGGATGGTTCCCTTGGCGGCCGAAAGCCCCTTGACCCAGTCCAGGGCCTCGCGCAGCTTCTTGACCGTCTTCTGCAGGTCGATGATGTAGATGCCGTTGCGCTCGCCGAAGATGTAGCGGGCCATCTTGGGGTTCCAGCGGCGGGTCTGGTGGCCGAAGTGGACCCCGGCCTCGAGCAGCTGCTTGATGCTGACTTGCGTGGACATGCCTTCCTCCTGGTTGGTTGGACCTCTGCGGCGCCCTGGCCACGGCCGCCCCGCCGGCATCCTTCGCCGGAAGGCACCCGCCGTGCCGAATTTCCCGCCGCATGGGAAATACCCCGGACTCCCGGGGAATGCGCTTCAAAGCCTATGACTTATAGCAGGAGCCCCGCTAAAAATCCAGCCTTTCGTGCCTTCAGCTCCTGTACGAGGCGTTGATCTTGATGTAGTCGTAGCTCAGGTCCGAGGTGAAGACCGTGGCCTCGAACTTGCCCAGGTGCAGGTCCACGTGCACCTCCACCTCCTTGCGCTTGAGCAGTCCAAGGGCCTTGGCCTCGGAAAAATTCACCGTGCTTCCGTCCTTGGCCACCGTGAGGTTGCTGAAGGCCACGTCCACCTTGGCCGGGTTGATGGGCACCGGAGCGTTGCCCAGGGCGGAAAGGATGCGCCCCCAGTTGGCGTCCATGCCGAACATGGCCGTTTTGAAGAGGTTGCTGGTGGCGATGGCCTTGGCCGCGGCGCGGGCCGCCTCGAAGCTGGGCCCCCCCTTGACGGTGACCTGGATGAACTTGGTGGCGCCTTCGCCGTCCAGGACCACCCTGCGGGCCAGCTCCTGGCAGACCTGGGTGAGGGCCTGGCTGAACGCGGCCCCGTCCCCGGAAAGCCCGGTGATGGTCTTGTTCCCCGCCCGTCCGTTGGCCAGGGCCAGCACCATGTCGTTGGTGGAGGTGTCCCCGTCGATGCTGATGCAGTGGAAGGACCGGTCCACGGCCTGGGCCAGGGCCTGGCGCAAGGCGTCCTTGGAGATGGCCGCGTCGGTGGTGATGAAGCCCAGCAGGGTGGCCATGTTGGGATGGATCATGCCCGAGCCCTTGGCCATGCCCCCCAGCCGCACGGCCTTGCCGCCCAGCTGGATGGTGGTGGAGAACTCCTTGGCGAAGGTGTCCGTCGTCAGGATGGCGCGGGCGGCCTCCTCGCCGCCCTCCACGGTGAGCGAGCGGCTGGCGGCCTCGATCCCCGAGGCGATCTTGTCCATGGGAAGGGTGCGGCCGATGACCCCGGTGCTGGCCACCAGGACCTCCTTTTCCGGAAGCCCCAGGTGGTGCCCCACCAGGTTGGTCATCTTCTGGGCGTCGTCCATGCCCTTCTTGCCCGTGCAGGAATTGGCGCAGCCGGCGTTGACCACCACGGCCCTGGCCGAACCCGAGGCGACCCGCTTGGAGGACAGCACCACCGGCGCGGCCTTGATCTGGTTCTTGGTGAACAAGGCGGCCGCCGAGGCCGGGGATTCGGAATAGAGGATGGCCAGGTCGGATTTCCCGTTCTTCTTCAGGCCGCAGGCCACCCCCGAGGCCAGGAAGCCCTTGGCGAAGGTGATGGCGCCGCTGTGCTGGGTCGTTTTCATGAAACCTCCTTTTCAGTCTTCCCCAAAATGGCTGGTTGGATCCTGTCGCGCGGCGCCCGCCCCCTCGCGGGGAGGGGCGCCGATTCACGGGGCGAAGCCGGGGAAGTTCAGCCCGGCGTCCTCCGCGAAACCGTTCATCAAGTTCATGTTCTGGACGGCCTGGCCCGCCGCCCCCTTGCCCAGGTTGTCGATGACGCTGACCACCAGGGCCCGGCGGGTGCGTTCGTCCACCCGCAGGCCCAGGTGGCAGAAATTGCCTCCCCGGACCGAACGCAGGTCCGGCAGGGCGTCGCCCTCGTACACCCGCACGAAGGGATGCCCCTGGTAGAAGTCGCGGTACAGGCTCTGCAGGTGGCGCGTGGACATGCCCTCCTCCAGCAGGTCGCCGTAGGCCGTGGTGAGGATGCCGCGCGAGACCGGCAGCAGCTGGGGCGTCATGGTCAGCTTCAGGTCCCCTCCCGCCACGCCCGCCAGCAGCTGTTCGATCTCGGGCAGGTGCTGGTGGGTGCCGGCGGGCTTGTAGACCGAGAGGTTCTCGTTGGCCTCGACGAAATGGTATTCCGTCCTCATCTTCCTTCCCGCCCCGCTGACGCCGGATTTGCAGTCCACGATGAGCGAATCCGGGTCGGCCGCCTTGCGCGCCACCAGGGGCAACAGGGCCAGCAGGATGCTGGTGGCGTAGCAGCCCGGATTGGCGACCAGATCGGCCTTCACCACCGCCTCGCGGTTGACTTCGGGAAGCCCGTACACCGCCCGGCCCAGGAATTCGGGCGCCGTGTGGGGCGCCTTGTACCACTTCTCGTAGACCAGGGGGTCCCGCAGGCGGAAGTCGCCGGAAAGGTCCACCACCTTGACGCCCTTTTCCACCAGGGAGGGCGCCAGCTTCATGGCCTGGCCGTGCGGGAGCGCCAGGAAGGCCATGGGGGCCTTCTTGGCCAGCCCCTTCAGGTCCAGGGGCTCGATCTCGTCGTCCACGAAGCCCCGGGCCGAGGGATAGAGGTTGGAGAACTTCTCGCCCGCCGAGCTTTCGCCCATCAGGCAGGCGATCTTCACCTTGGGATGCGAGGACAACAACCTCACCAGTTCCGCGCCGGCGTAGCCGCTGGCGCCCACCACCGAAACCTTCAACGCCATGGGAAATCCGCTTTCAAAGGGACCCGGTCCGGCCTCAATCCTGGCCGCCGGGGAAAACCTGGACATAGGATTCCTGCCGGAGCCCCTGGACCCAGGCCTTGATCTTCTCGTCCATCTTCTTGGAATAGAGGTAGTTCATCACCTGGTTTTTGACCTGGGCGAAGGTCTGCTGGGAGGCCTGCTTGAAGGCCAGAACCTTCAGAAGGTGCCAGCCCTCCTTGGTCCGGATGGGCCCCACCACCTCGCCCGCCTTGGCGGCGAAGGCCGCCTTCTCCAACTGGGGAAATTCCAGCTGCCCCTTGCCGATCCACCCGAGCATGCCGCCGTTGAAGCGGCTGGGATCCCTGGAATAGCGCTTGGCCATGGAGGCGAAATCCGCCCCGGCCTCCAGGCGCTGCTTCATCTTTTCGGCCGCCGCATCGTCCGGCAGCACGATCTGGGCGAGCTGCACCTGCTCCCCGGCCGAAAAAAGGTCCGGGTGGTCCTTGTAGTAGGACCGGGCCTCGTCCTCCCCCACGGTGAAGCTTCCCTGGAACTCCTTGCGCTTGTCGGTGATCATGTTCTGGTAGATCAGGATGTCGCGCACGTGCTCGCGGATCTTCGAGCGGAAGGACTCCTGGGTGAGGTGCTCCCGGTTCAGCTCTGCCTGGAAGGCCTCCGGACTGTCGTAGCGGGACTGGGCCTCCTGGAAGGCCTCGTCGGTCCGCTTCTCCACCTCGGAATCGTCGGGCAGGTAGGGGTTGGGGGCCGCGGCCGAGTCGCCGCCCTCCTTCTTGTTGTCCTCGCTCCAGTTCCGGGCCTTCTGGACGACCAGCTTCTGGTCGATGAGGCTGTCCAGGATCTGCTGGCGGGCTTCCTTGATCTTCTGCTGCCCCTCCTCGGTCTTCAGCTCCGAGGGGTCGGCCTGGGCCTCCACCGCCTGAAGGGCCTGCTCCACGTCGAAACTGGTGATGATGTCGCTTCCCACCCGGGCCACGACCCGGTCGATGACCTTGGCCCCGGCCGGAGCCGGGACGCCGAAACACACCATCGCCATCAACAGCCAGCCGATCATCGCGTTCACCTTCTCCCCCATGAACAAGACCGTCGCGCCCTTCACCGGGCGCCCCGGAACCGGATCAACTCCCCCCGGGGGTGGAATCCCCGCCGGGTTGATGCCCTTCATAACGCAATATCGTGGCGCCACGGCGCAACGAAAACAGCCAGGCCTGGTAGGGGGTCTTCTCGCGGGCCCGCACCAGGCGCCGCCGGATCTCCGGGGCG
>JAJYGY010000355.1 GCA_021790555.1 bacterium | reverse complement strand
CCCGTCCAGGGTGGTGATCTTTTCGCCCGGCCGGGCGCCGCGGGCCGACACCCGGGCCCCCCGCAGGCGGTCCAGGTCGAAGGCGTGCAGGGGCTGGCCCAGCTCGAAGAGCACCAGGTTGGTGACGTCCACCACGTTGTTGATGGACCGCGCCCCGCAGGCCTCCAGGCGACCGCGCAGCCAGTCCGGGGACGGCCCCACCTTCACCTCCAGGCAGACCCGGGCCGAGTACAGGGGGCAGCCCTGGGGGTCTTCCACGCCGGCCTGGGCCAGGGTGCCGGCCTGGGGGCCGGCCTGTGGCCCGGTTCCGGCCAGCGCCAGGTCGGGCCACTGGAGGGCCCGGCCGGTGAAGGCCGACAGTTCGCGGGCGATGCCCAGAAGGCTGTTGTGGTCGGCCCGGTTGGCCGTGGTCTGCACGCTGAAGACCGTGTCGCCCAGCCCCAGGGCCTGGGCCAGGGGCTGGCCCAGGGGCAGCGAGGGGTCAAGCAGCATCAGCCCGTCGGCGCTTTCGGCCAGGCCCAGCTCCTCCTGGGAGCAGAGCATGCCCTCGGATTCCTGGCCGCGGATCTTGGACTTCTTGATCCTGAAATCCCCGGGAAGCACGGCGCCTTCCAGGGCCAGAGGAACCACGCTGCCGGCCTGGAAGTTCTGGGCCCCGCACACGATGGCGTAGACCCGGCTTCCGTCGGTCACCTTGCACAGGCTCAGCTTGTCGGCGTTGGGGTGCGGCAGGCGCTCCTCCACCCGGGCCACCACCACCTTTTCAAAGCCCGGGCCCGAGGATTCGACCGCCTCGACCTCGATGCCCGCCTTGAAGAGCAGCTCCCTGGCCTGGTCGAGATTGAGGGAAGGGTCCATCCATTCGTTGAGCCAGGAAAGCGGAAAGCGCATGGGGGTCCTTTTTAGATTGAGAATTCACTTGAAGTCGGCCGGAAATTGCTAAAAATACTAACGAATTTACCGCTGTTCTTCAAGCCGATAGGGGTGTCATGAGAAAAAGCCTGGTCATCCTGGCCGCCGGCCTGTTCCTGGTTTCCTGGGGCCTGCGGCTGGCCACCCTGGAGCCGGTCTTCCAGGTGGACGACTCGCCCGAGACCGCGGCCGCCTGCGACACCCTGGGAATCCAGCACCCTCCCGGGTACCCCCTGCCCACCCTGCTGGGCAGGCTGGCCTGCCTGGCCTTTCCGGGCAACCCCGGGTTCCGGGTCAACCTGCAGGCCGCCCTGTGGGGCTGCCTGAGCGTGGCCCTTTTCCTTTTTATGCTGGGAGACCTGGCGGCCCTGGCCGGCCCGGCGCCGGGCCCCTGGCCCCCCTGGCAGGTGCTGGCCTGCCTGGGGCTGGTCCTGATGCCCCAGCTGTGGTACCAGAGCCTGTCGGCCAAGGGCGGGCTGTACACCCTCAACCTGCTGCTGACCCTGCTGGCCTGGTACTGCCTGTGGAAGGCCGCGCGCTCCCTCGCTCCCGCGCGCGGGACGGCGCCGGACAGGGCGGGCTTTTCGGCGGCCCGGCGCCTGCTGTGGGCCGGAAGCCTGGCCTTTGGCCTGGGCTTCGCCGGGCATTACATGAGCATCGTGCTGTTCCTGCCGACCTTCGGCCTGCTGGCCCTGCCCTGGCTGAAGGACCGGGCGCGCCGCAGGGCCCTGGCCTTCACCCCGCCGCTGTTCCTGGCCGGGGCTTCCATCTATTTGTACCTGCCCCTGCGCTCCCGGCTGCATCCGGCCATGGACTGGGGCCATCCCGACACCTGGCGGGCCTTCTGGGGGGTCTTCTGGCGCTCGCAGTACCAGGGCGGCCGGCCCCATTCCATGGCCGAGGCCGGCGTCCTGGCCGGCCATTTCCTGAAAATGCTTCCGGACCAGATGGCCTGGCTGTGGCTGCCCCTGGCCCTGTGGGGCCTGTGGCTGGCCTGGCGGCGGAGGGAATGGATGCTGCGCTCCCTGATGCTGGGGCTGGGACTGCACCTGGCGGCCGTGATCCTGTACAACAACCCGCCCACCTGGGCTCCCTGGGTGGCCGACGCCTTCTACCTGCCCGACTTCGTCCTGCTTTGGCTTTTCGCGACCCTGGGCCTGGCCGACCTGGCGCGGCGCCTGCCCGGCCGGCCCGCCCGCCTGGCCCTGGGGGCGGGCCTGGGCCTGGGGCTGGCCCTGTTCCTGCCCCGGGCCTGGGCCATGGACCGCTTCCAGAACGACACCCTGCTCTACGATTACAGCCGCGACCTGCTGGCGGCCCTGCCCCGGCGCTCCGTGCTGCTGGCCGCCGGCGGGGACGACGCCTTCGGCGTCTGGTACCTGCAGCGCGTGGAGGGGCGCCGGACCGACGTGGTGCTGGCCGACGCCCCCCTGTTCTCGCCCTGGTACCTGGAGGACTTGAGGAGGCAGGTGCCCCAGGCCTCCTGGTCCGGCGCGGACCGCGACGCCATCGTGCGCGGCCTGGTGGCCGCGTCCCTGGACCGGCCCCTTTTCTACAGCGCCCACAACCCCGGCGACCTGGGCATCCCCCTGGGGCTTTCCGCCTTCGTGGCCAAGGGAAACGTGGGCCTGAACCTGGGGCGGCTGGAAGCCCCCTGGAGGCGCCTGCGGCTGCGCGGCCTGCGGAGCGGGGCCTTCCCGCCCGACGGCGGGGCCGTCGAGCTGCTGGGCTACTATCCGGAATGCGCCCGGGCCCTGGAGCGGTTCGGCGACCGGCTGGGCCAGCCCCAGGTGGCGGCGCTGGGAAGGCGCTGGGAAGGCCTGGTGTCCCGGGCGCCCGCGGGGCCGGGCGCCTCGCTTTCCCGTTGACGGGCTGTGAAATTTAAACCAGTCTAGGGAACCTTCAAGCACCGGGCGGGCAGCCGGCAACCGAGGACAAGGCCATGCGCTACGTGCCCCTGCGGGAAAGGATGGGCGTCTTTTTCAACGAGCCGGAATACTGGGCCCTGGACATGCGCAAGGCCCTGTGCTTCAGCCACTTCATCCGCGGCCTGGGCGGGCTTTTCGGGGGCGGGGAGACCCTCTACCTGGAAAGCGTCACCCCCCATCCCCGGGTGGAGGCCTACCTGAGGGAGAGGGCCGCGCCCCATCCCACCCGGCTGGCCCTGGGCAGCAGCTGGCCCCGGCCCCGGACCTTCCACATGGCCCTGGAGCCGCAGGCGCTGGAGGGGCTCTTCCTGCTGGCACAGCGCCACCCCATCGGCGACCTCTGCGAGCGCCTGCACGTCTACCGGGGAAACCGGGTGCTGCTGGACGGGCACGACCTGCTCGACATGCGCTGCAAGATTTCGCTTCAGGTCGAGGAGGGAGCCGTCAGGAAGTTCTGCCGCAAACTCGACAGCCGTTACCGCAAGGAAACCGGCCCCGCCCCGGGCGGGGAGGTCCCCCATACCTGAAAGGAGCCCTTCATGAGACGCAAGAACATCAGCACCGGATCCAAGTGGGAGCCCATCATCGGCTATTCGCGCGCGGTGCGCGTGGGGGCCTCGGTCTACGTCTCCGGCACGGCCGGCACCGGGGCGGACGGCAAGGTGGTGGGCAAGGGCGACGCCTACGCCCAGACCCTGCAGGCCCTGCGCACCATCGCCACGGCCCTGGAGAGGTCCGGGGCCGAGATCAAGGACGTGGTGCGGACGCGCCTGTACCTGAAGAACATCGACGACTGGGAAAAGGTGGGCAAGGCGCACGGCGAGGTCTTCGCCGGCATCCGGCCGGCCACCACCCTGGTGGAGGTCAGCCGCCTGATCGACCCGGACATGCTGGTGGAGGTGGAATGCGAGGCCTACGCCGGGGCCAGCAAGCCCGAGGAGGACAGCCAGGGCGTGAAGTTCACCCAGCCCATGGACCAGGAGCAGATGGAGGCCGTGCGCGAGCTGTTCCAGCAGTACGGCTCGTCGCAGGGCTTCGAGTACGACTTCGAGGGCTTCGACCAGGAGGTGGCCAACCTGGACAAGCTCTACGCCCCTCCGGCCAACCGGCTCTTCCTGGCCACCTACGACGGCGTGCCGGCCGGCTGCGTGGCCATGCTGAAGATCAACGACGAGGTCTGCGAGCTGAAGCGGCAGTTCGTCCGGCCGGAATACCGCGGCCAGGGCATCGGCAAGGGCCTGGCCATGAAGGTGATAGAGGAGGCCAGGAAGATGGGCTACAAGCGCGTGCGCCTGGACACGGCCAAATCCATGAAGAACGCCCTGCTTCTGTACTATTCGCTGGGCTACCACGACACCCAGCCCTACAAGGACGTGGAGGGCGCCATGTTCCTTGAGATGCAGCTTTAAGGGGGGACGATGAGACAAGCCAAAGCCTTGCTGCTGGCGGTCCTGGCCGCGGCGGTCCTGGGGGCCGGGCCG
>JAJYGY010000039.1 GCA_021790555.1 bacterium | reverse complement strand
AAGCAGGACCGCAAGGACAGGGAAAAGGAAAGGCAGGCCCGGGGAAGCGCCGCCAGGGGCACGGGAAGGCTGGCGGAATATTTCTGGGCCAACCTGATCTTCTGGGCCTTCATCGGGGCGCTCAGCCTCTTCACCTGGGAAAGCTGCCAGAGCCCCTCCGACAGCGAGGCCGTCCGCTACGTGCTTTCGGACACCTTCCGCTTCATCCTGCTTTTGTTCGGGGCCGGGTTCACCCTGGTGACCCTTTTCGACTGGGCCTACGACTTCTTCGCCTCCCGCGCCGAGGAGACCAAACCGGCCGAAGGCAAGGCGCCGCTGCCCTGACAAACGGATTTTTCCCGCTGCCTGGAGCCCGCGTGGCCGGAAGCCTTTCTTCGAAGCTGAGCCCCCGTGTTCCGGCGTGGCGCTTTCAGGCCCTGCTCCTGGCAGGGCTTTCTCTTTTTGCGGCGTTTTCCGCCCCCTTGTGGGCGGGAGGCCCGGTGGCCGACCTGGAAGGCGGCACCCCCCCGGCCCGGGTGATATTGGGCCCCAGCCCCACCGCCACGCCCGACCTGACGGGGGCGCGGCTGCGGGCCCTGGGGGCGCAGGTGGGCGACCTGCAGGCCGGCGCGCAGGCGCAGTCCCAGTCCCTGAAGGACCTGGCCGCCCAGCTGGGGGGGCTTTCTTCCACCCTGCAGTCCCTGCAGCAGTCGCAGCAGGCCCGGCTGCAGGCCCAGGATTCGCTCGCCCAGGCCCAGCAGAAGCAGGCCGACGACCTGGACGCCCTGAAGCGGCGGGTGGAGGATTCGCGCCGCCGCCTGGACGAGAAGATGGGGCAGATCGCCGGACTGCAAAGCGACCTGCAGGACAAGAACCAGCAGCTCCAGGGCATTTCCGACCTGATGTCGGCCATGAAGAAGGACCAGCAGGACAACCAGCAGGAGATCGTGGACTTGAAGGGGGACGTGGCCGCGCTGCAGAAGAGCTTGAACCCCCCCCGGGAATCCCGGGACTGGTTCGACCAGGTGGCCCACTGGCCCTACCTGCCGATGACGGCCCTGACGGTCTCGCTGGTGGCGTTTTTCGTGGCGGTGCGGTGAGGCGGGGCCTCCCCGCGCGCCGCCGCCGGCCGGCCGCCGGCCTGGTCCCCGCCTGCGCGCTGGCCCTGGGGCTGCTGGCGGGCTGCGCCCACCGGGGCAGCGTCCGTGAGGTCCGGTTCGTTCCCCCGCCCCCCACCCCCGCGCCCACCCCCGAGCCTGCCGCGGCGCCCCTGCGCTACCGGGTGCGGCCGGGGGACAGCCTCTGGAGGCTGGCCTGGCTCTACCTGGGGCAGGGGCGGCTGTATCCCCGGATCGCCAAGGAGAACGGGATCAAGGACCCTTCGCTGATCCGCGCCGGCCGGTCGATCCGGATTTCGGGCGCCCGGGCCTTCCCGTCCCACTGGGCCCGCCGGGGGCGGCGGCGCGCGGAGCCCAAGCCGGAATCCTTCCGGGTGGAGCCCAGGCCGAACGCGGCGTTCGCGGTGGGCGAGAAGCTCACCTTCGCGGTCCAGTACTTCAACCTGACGGCCGGGTTCGCCACCCTGAGCGTTCCGGGGTACTCCTTTCAGTCGGGGCGGCTGTGCTACGACATCGTGGCCAAGGCGCGCAGCCACCCGTTTTTCGACCACGTTTTCAAGGTGCGCGACCAGATCGACAGCTTCATCGACACCCAGGGGCTCTTCTCCTGGCGCTACGAAAAGCACCTGCACGAGGGCGGGTTCAAGGCCGACAGCTCCTTCGTCTACGACCAGCGGCACCACCTGCTGATCAACGACCGGCAGCAGTGCCTGACCATTCCGGCCGCGACCCAGGACGTGCTCAGCTGCTTTTATTATTACCGCACCCTTTCCCTCAAGCCCGGCGACGTCACCTGGATCCACGTGGCCGCGGACGACATGAAGAACTACGACCTTGAAGTGAAGGTGCTGCGGCGCGAAAAGGTGAGCGTGCTGGCCGGGGATTTCAACTGCATCGTGGTCGAGCCCTTCCTGAAGTTCAACGGCGTCTTTCAGCAGAAGGGCCGGGTGCTGATCTGGCTGACGGACGACCAGCGCCACCTGCCCGTGCTGATCGAGAGCAAGATCGTCATCGGGAGCATCAACATCGTCCTGGAGGACGCCCAATGGGCGCCCCCCCAGGACGCCGGGGCGGCCGCCCCGGCGGAAGGGGCGGTGAGCGCTCCCGCGCGCTGAGGCGCGGCGGGGGGCGGCATTTTTCACGGGAGGCGGGACCTTTCATGCGGAAGGGCGGGAATTCGGGGGCTTCGAGGGAGGAGGCCGAGGTACGGGAATACTTCTCGGGCGGCATCCGGGCCCTGGGCGCGGTGATGGAGACGCTGGGTCCGGGCATCCGGGCGGCGGCCGAGGGCGTGGCCGCGTCCATGCGGCGGGGCGGCAAGTGGATGCTCTTCGGCAACGGGGGAAGCGCCGCCGACGCCCAGCACCTGGCCGCCGAGATGGTGGGGCGGCTCTACAAGCTGGAAAGGCGCGCCCTGCCGGCGCTGGCCCTGACCACGGACAGCTCGGCCCTGACCTGCGTGGGCAACGACTACAGCTTCGACCGGGTCTTCGCCCGCCAGGTGGAGGCGCTGGCCGCGAAGGGGGACGCCGTCTTCGGCATCAGCACCTCGGGCAATTCCGCCAACGTCATCGAGGGCCTGAAGGCCGCCCGGCGGCTGGGCTGCTTCACGGTGGGCCTGAGCGGCGGCCGCGGCGGCAGGATGAAGGGCCTGGCCGACCTGGACCTGGTGGTGCCCTCGGACGAGACCTACCACATCCAGGAATGCCACATCGCCATCGGCCACCTGGTCTGCTTCCTGGTGGAGGGGAGGCTGAAGCGGGCCGGATTTCTCGGGAAACGCGGGCGCTGAGGGCTTTTGGGCCCGCCGCCGCGCTTTCAAACCATCCATGAAAAGGGAGGATTCCTTGGAAGACGTTTCCGTGGACAATCTCAGGGCGCTGCTGAAAATGTTCAGCCGCAAGAAGGTGCTGGTGGTGGGCGACGTCATGGCCGACGAGTACATCTGGGGCAGGGTGACGCGCGTCTCGCCGGAGGCGCCCATCCCGGTGGTGCAGGTGACGGGAGAGACCAGCCGCCCCGGCGGGGCCGCCAACGTGGCCCACAACCTCCACACCCTGGGGGCCCAGGTGCACCTGGTGGGCATCATCGGCGCGGACGTGACCGGCCGCCGCCTCACCCAGCTTCTGCAGGAAAAGGGGGTGGAAACCGGGGGCCTGGTGGTGGACCGTGACCGCCCCACCATCCAGAAGACGCGTGTCATAGCCCAGCACCAGCAGGTGGTGCGCATCGACCGGGAACGCCTGGTGGAGATTTCCGGGGCGATCTTCAAGCAGGTGCTGGACCACTGCGCCGACATCCTCCCGCGGGTGGACGCGGTGCTGCTTTCGGACTACGCCAAGGGCCTGCTCACCTCCAAGCTGGTGGGTGAGGTCGTCGCCCTTGCCAGGGCCGGCAGGAAGCTGGTGACGGCCGACCCCAAACCCCGCAACATCGGCTTTTTCAAGGGCGTGAGCCTGATCTCCCCCAACACCGGCGAAGCCGAGGCCGCCAGCGGGGTGCACATCCTGGGGCCGGAATCGGTCCTGGAGGCCGGACAGAAGCTCATCCAGATGCTGGACTGCCAGGCCGTCCTGGTGACGCGCGGCGAGGACGGCATGAGCCTGGTGGAGAAGGACGGGGGCTCCCTGCACGTGCCCACCAAGGCCAAGGAGGTCTTCGACGTCTCCGGGGCGGGGGACACCGTCATCTCCACCCTCACCCTGGCCCTGGCGGCCGGAGGGAGCTATCGCGAATCGGCCGTGCTGGCCAACTACGCGGCCGGCATCGTGGTGGGTGAAGTGGGCGTGGCCACCGTGACCACGACCGAGATCGAGGCGGCGCTGGGAAGCTGAGCCGGGGGAGCGAAGTGGGGCGGCCATCCTCAAATACGGCGGGCCGGCGCTGGGCCTGGGCGCTGGGCCTGGCCCTGGTTTCGGACGCGCTTTCATTCCCGGTGCAGTGGGCCGCGCCCGTCCAGCTGGGCCTGGACCTGGCCACGGCCCTGGCCCTGTGGGGCCTGCTGGGATGGAGGTGGTCCTACTGCCTGGCCCTGGTGCCGGAGGCCTTTCCCGGGCTGGCCAGTTTCCCTTCCTGGGTGGTGGTCGTGGCCGCGCTCTACGGGCTGGAAAGGCTGGAACGGACGGCCCCGGAACCGGCCGGGGCGGACAGGGGGACGGGCATGGCGGTGGAAGAGGCGAAAATTCTGGACCGCGGGGAGGCCGCGGCCCGGGTGGCGCGGTGGAAGGCGGCGGGCGGCAAGGTGGTGTTCACCAACGGGGTCTTCGACCTGCTGCACGTGGGTCACCTGCGCTACCTGGCCCAGGCCCGGGCCCTGGGGGACCGCCTGGCCGTGGGGCTCAATTCGGATTCCTCGGTGAGGGGCCTGAAGGGCGACAAGCGGCCGATCCTTCCCCAGGACGAGAGGGCCGAGCTGCTGGCAGGCCTTTCCTGCGTGGACCTGGTGTGCGTCTTCGACGAGCCCGACCCCCGCGCCCTCATCCGGGCCCTGCGCCCCTCGGTACTGGTCAAGGGCGGGGACTGGCCCGTCGAGAAAATCCTGGGCGGCGACACCGTGGTGGCCGACGGGGGCAGGGTGCTTTCCCTGCCCTTCGTGCCGGGCCGCTCCACCACCGCCATCGTGGAATCCATCGCCGAAAGGTACGGCGCGGGGTTCAAGGAATAGCGGGCCGCGCGCCCGCGAGGAGCATCCATTGGCCGGGGTCGTCGGCGTCATTCCAGCGAGGTTCGCCTCCACGCGTTTTCCGGGCAAGCCCCTGGTGGACCTGGGCGGCAAGCCCATGATCCAGCGGGTGTGGGAAAGGGCCCGGATGGCGAAGAGCCTGGACGAGGTGCTGGTGGCCACGGACGACCGCCGCATCGCCTCGGTGGCCCGGGCCTTCGGGGCCGAGGCGGTGATGACGCCGGCCTCCTGCGCCTCGGGCACGGACCGCATCGCCCGGGCCGTCTTCCGCCGGGGCCGCAGGGCGCCGGACCTGGTGGTGAACATCCAGGGCGACGAACCCTTCCTGGACCCGGGGGCGGTCGACCGGCTGGTGGGCCTGCTGCGGAAGGACGCGCGGGCGGCCATGGCCACGCTGGCCCATCCCTTCGGCGGGGCCCGGGAATGGTCCAATCCCAACGCCGTCAAGGTGCTGGTGGATGCCGGGGGGCGCGCCCTGGTCTTCTCGCGCGCCGGCCTGCCCTATCCGCGGGGCGCCCAGGATTCCTGGCGCAATCCCCGGGTGGGAAGGCACATCGGGCTGTACGCCTACCGGACCTGGTTCCTCAGGCGTTTCACGGCCCTGAGGCCGGGCCTGCTGGAGAAGGCCGAATCGCTGGAACAGCTGCGGGCCCTGGAGAACGGCTACGGCATCCTGGTGGGATGGACCGGCGGCTCCACCCCGGCGGTGGACACTCCCGGGGACGCGGCGCGGGCCAGGCGGCTGTTGGGGAAGTCGAGTTAATTTTCGAGGCAATCTTCGGGGGGCTCATGGCATCCAAAAAGTTCGTGTTCATCACCGGGGGCGTGGTTTCGTCGCTGGGCAAGGGCATCGTGGCCTCGTCCCTGGGCTGCCTGCTTGAATCGAGGGGCCTGAAGGTGACGCTGATGAAGCTGGACCCCTACATCAACGTCGACCCCGGCACCATGAGCCCCTTCCAGCACGGCGAGGTGTTCGTCACCGAGGACGGGGCCGAGACCGACCTGGACCTGGGGCACTACGAGCGCTTCACCAACGCCGTCCTGACGAAGAACAACAACCACACCACGGGCAAGATCTACCACGCCGTCATCAGCAAGGAAAGGCAGGGGGAGTACCTGGGCAAGACGGTGCAGGTGATCCCCCACATCACCAACGAGATCAAGGACCGCATCAACCTGGTGGCCCGGGAGCGCGGGGTGGACGTGGTGATCGTGGAGATCGGCGGCACCATCGGCGACATCGAGTCCCTGCCCTTCCTGGAGGCCATCCGCCAGTTCCGCCGCGACGTGGGCAAGGAGAACTGCGCCTACCTGCACCTGACCCTGGTGCCGCACCTGAAATCCGCCGGCGAGCTGAAGACCAAGCCCACCCAGCACTCGGTTTCGGAGCTGCTCTCCATCGGGATCCAGCCCGACGTGATCGTCTGCCGCACCGAGATGCCCTTCAACCCCGACACCAAGGCCAAGATCGCGCTGTACTGCAACGTGGACGAGGACGCCGTGATCGAGGACAAGGACATGGACAGCATCTACGAGATGCCCCTGATGCTGCGCGAGGAGGGCCTGGACCGCATCGTCACCCGGCTGCTGGGCCTGAAGACCCGGGAGAGCGACCTGAGGGAATGGGAGAAGATCGCGCGGAAGCTGAAGAAGCCGCGGCACCAGGTGAGGATCGCCGTGGTGGGCAAGTACATCGAGGTGCGGGACGCCTACAAGAGCATCCACGAGGCCCTCACCCACGGCGGCATCGCCAACGACGCCGGGGTGGAGGTCCACTGGTTCGATTCCACCCAGATGGAAAAGGAGACCCCCGCGAAGCTGCTGAAGGGCTTCGACGGCGTCCTGGTCCCCGGGGGCTTCGGCAACCGGGGCATCGAGGGCAAGATCGCCGCCATCCGCTTCGCCCGCGAGGCCAAGGTGCCCTATTTCGGCATCTGCCTGGGGATGCAGACCATGGCCATCGAGTTCGCCCGGCACGCCTGCAAGCTGAAGGCCGCCAATTCCACCGAGTTCAACCCCAACACGCCCCACCCCGTCATCTCGCTGCTGGCCGAGCAGAAGGGCATCAAGGACCTGGGCGGCACCATGCGCCTGGGGGCCTATCCCTGCCGGCTCTCGGCCGGTTCGCTTTCCGCGCGGGCCTATTCCGAGAAGGTGATCTTCGAGAGGCACCGCCACCGCTACGAGTTCAACAACGAGTACCGCGACCTCTTCGCCAAGAACGGCATGCTCATTTCCGGCACCTCGCCCAACGGGTCGCTGGTGGAGATCATCGAGATGAAGGGGCATCCCTGGATGGTGGGCGTGCAGTTCCATCCGGAATTCAAGTCGCGGCCGACCCGGGCCCAGCCGCTTTTCCGCGACTTCATCCGCGCGGCCCTGGCGTTCCGGACGCGGTCGGGCAGGGCCGAGGGCCCCGCCTTGAAGGCGGAGGCCGGCCGGGCCTGAAAGGAGGCGCTGCCATGAAGAAAGATCCGAGCCGGGCTCCCAAGGAGGGGAGCCCCAAAGCCCAGGAGCCGCAGGCGGCTCCTTCGGTGGGCTGGAACCTGGAACAGCTGAAAAAGACGGCCGCCAGCCGGGGCATCCCCCTGGAGGTGCTGGTGGCGAGGATGGTGGAACAGTATTTGAAGGAAGACAAGCAGTCCTAGTGGGCCGCTGAAAAGTCCGCCCACGCGGCCTTTTCGCCTGCCGGGCCACGGAACGGGACCGGGTTCCATAAAATCCTTGGTACCGTCCCCCGCCTCAGCTATAATGAACCCTCGTGCGGAGCGCTGGAGGCGCCTTTTTGAAAGACCCCCTGGCTTTTTTCTTCGACAAATCAAGGCCTTTCGTGATCGCGGGCCCCTGCGTGCTTGAGGACAAGGGACTGGCGCTGGAGGTGGGCCTGGAGTGCGGCCGGGTCTGCCGGAAGCTGGGCATTCCCTATGTCTTCAAGGCCTCCTATGACAAGGCCAACCGGTCCTCGTTGAAGGGGTTCCGGGGTCCGGGATTGCGCCGTGGACTGAAGATGCTGGCCTCCCTGAAAAGGAGCCTGGCGGTCCCGGTCCTTTCGGACGTCCACGAGAGCGGCCAGGCCAAGCCGGCGGCGGAGGTGCTGGACGTGCTTCAAGTGCCGGCCTTTTTGTGCCGGCAGACCGACCTTCTCACCGCCTGCGGCGAGACGGGCAGGGTGGTCAACATCAAGAAGGGGCAGTTCCTGGCCCCGCACAACATGAAGGAGGCGGCCGAAAAGGTCGCCGCCACGGGCAACCGCCGGGTGCTGCTGACGGAAAGGGGCGTCCTTTTCGGATACAACAACCTGGTGGTGGATTTCATGGCCCTGCCGAAAATGCGGGCTTTGGGATATCCGGTGATCTTCGACGCCACCCACAGCGTGCAGGAGCCGGGCCTGCACGGTCACGCCTCGGGAGGCCGCGCGGAGTTCGTCGAGGCCCTGGCCTGCGCGGCGGCGGCGGTGGGCGCGGAGGGGTATTTCTTCGAAGTGCATCCGAAGCCCGCCAAGGCCCTTTCCGACGGCCCCAACATGGTGGCGTTGGGTTCCTTCGAAAGGGTGCTGAAGCGGGTGCTGGACCACGACGCCCTGAACCGGCGGGCGGCATGACGCCCTTGAAGGTAAGGATTTTCTGCGACGGAGCCAGCCGCGGAAACCCGGGGCCGGCCTCGGCCGGGGCGGTGCTGTACGACGCCGGGGGCGGGCAGGTGCTGGGCCAGGTTTCAAAAAGGCTCGGGGTGGCGACCAACAACACGGCCGAGTACCGGGCCCTCATCCTGGCGCTTCAGGAGGCCGCGAGGCTGGGGGCGCGGGAAGTGGACGTGTTCGCCGACAGCCAGCTGCTGGTTCGCCAGATCAACGGGCAATACCGGGTCAAGCATCCCGGCATCAAGGCCCTGCACCAGGAGGCGTCCGGACTGCTGGCCGGGTTTGCCGCCTGGAAGGCCACCCACGTTCCGCGCGAGCAGAACCGCGCGGCGGACGCCCTGGCGAACCGCGCCCTGGACAGGGCGGATTGAGGACTCCGGCCCCCCGGATCGCGGGCCGGACAGGCATGGTTTCAAGAGGGGGCACCCCGTGCGGGTCCTTTGGCTGAGCTTCTGCGGATTGGCGCTGCTTTCGCTCTACGGCCTGCTGCGGTTTTCGTTCAACCTGGTTTTTGTTTATCTTTTCCTCCTATCCGCCGCGGCCGGGCTTTGGTCCTGGCTGGCTTCGGGACGCGAGCGCTCCCGGGAAGCAGGGGCGGAGGAGGACTAACGCTTTCCGGCCGCGGCGCCACGGGCGCCGGGTACTGCCGGGTTTCACTTCGAGGATGGGTATCATGAGCTTTTTGAACGGATTGTTCGGATCCAAGCGGTCCCCCCAGATGCTGGCGTCGGATCTGGTGGCGGACCTGAAGAAGGCCGTGGGAGACGAGCTGGTCACCGTGCTGATCTACGGAAGCGTGGCCACCGGGGAATACAGCCACGGCCGCTCCAACGTCAACCTTCTGGTGGTCACCCGCAAGCTGGACGCCGCCAGTCTCCGCAAGCTGATGCAGGTTTCCAAGGCCTGGCGCTCACGGCCCCACCTGAAGCCCCTGTTCTTCGCCCAGGAGGAGCTGCAGCGCTTCGCCGAGGTCTTCCCCATCGAGTTCCTGGACATCCAGGAAAACCGCAAGCTGATCTTCGGCGAGGACCTCTTCCGCCGGCTTTCCATCAACCGGCGCAACCTGCTGGCCCAGGTCGACTTCGAGGCCAAGACCAAGCTCATCCAGTTCCGCCAGAAATACCTCCATTCGGCCGGCGGCCGCAACGAGGTGCAGGCCCTTTTGGGCCAGGCCTTCCGCAGCCTCATGCCGGTGTTCCGCGGCCTGGTGCGGCTGCGCAAGCAGCGGCCTTCGCGCCAGCGCCAGCAGGTCGTGGAGGAGGTCGCCAAGCTCTACCGCCTCAACCGCGAAACCTTCCTGGAGGCCTGGGAACTGCAGTACGGCGGGCGCCACGCCTCGGCCACCGAGCTGGACCTGCTCTTCGAGAAGCTGCTTGCCGAACTGGAAAGCCTGGTGGAACTGGTCGGGCGCGTCGAGGACGACGGTTCCATTTCGTCCCCGGTCAAGGAACGCGATGAAAAGGGCCGCGAAGGCCGTGAGGTGCGTGAGGGCCGTGAGCCAAGGGACGGCCGCGAAGGGCGTGACGGGCGCGAGGGCCGCGAAGCAAGGGAAGGCCGCGAAGGGCGTGACGGCCGTGAGGGCCGCGAAGGAAGGGAAGGCCGCGAAGGCCGCGACAGGGGTGGCCGCGAGGGACGGGAAGGCCAGGGAAGGGGTCGTGACCGGGGCCGGAGGGAGGAGGGCGGCAAGAAGGAGAAGATCGCCGAAGTCATGGCCATGCTGAAGGATGATCCGGGCAAGAAGCGCTGGGAGCCCAAGGAACCGGAACGCTTCCAGAGCGACGCGCAAAGCCGGGACACCAGCAAGCCCTTTGAGGAGCGCTTTGGATGGGACCGGGGTTGGCGCCGTGGCGGGGGCACGCAGTCCCCGGCCCCGGGGCAGGCTCAGGGCCCGGAATCCGGCACCGCCTCGGGCGATTCCTTCGGCTGGGACCGGGAATGGAAGCTGAGGCAGGAGAGGGAGAAGCGGCTGCAGGCGGAAACCACCCCGCTGATCCCGGTCAAGAGCGCGCCGGCCGCCAAGGCCCAGGAGCGCGACAAGGAGCGCGACAGCCTTCCGGAAGAGAAGCTCTACTGGAAAAAGGGGGATCCCGGCAGGGGAGGTGAATCCCGCCCCGCCCCCGCGGAGCCGCGCGTGAACCAGGCCCCGCCGGCCGAGGAAAAGAAGGCCGAACCCCCGGCACCCCGGGAAACCCCGGTGGCGGCCCAGGCCCCGGCTCCCGCTCCTGCTCCTGCTCAAGCGCCGGCGCCGGCCAAGCAGGACCAGCAGAGGCTGCCCGAGGAGAAATTCAATTGGTGAAGTCCGGCGCGGTAAAGGCCGCGGCCCTGGTCCTGGCCGCCCTCCTGCTCGTGGGGGCGGGAAGGCTGGCCGCGGCGGCTTATCCGGCGCCGAGCGGCTACGTCAACGACTACGTGGGCGTGCTGCCGTCGGGGTTCGCCTCCCAATTGGACGGCCAGCTTAAGGACCTCTACGACCGGGGCGGCCCCCAGATCGGGGTGGCCATCGTGTCCACCACGGGCGGCCAGGCCATTGAGGATTACGCCAACGGCATGCTGCGCCAGTGGGGCCTGGGGCACAAGAGCGGCAAACGCCGGGACGACGGCCTGCTCCTGCTCTTCGCCTGGAAGGACAGGCGCCTGAAGATCGAGGTGGGGTACGGCCTGGAAGGCGACCTGCCCGACGGCTGGTGCGGCCAGTTGCGCGACCAGATCCTGGTGCCCAGCATCCGCAAGGGCGACCTCGCCGGCGGCCTGGAGGCGGCCTGCGCCGCCATCGCCAAGAGGGCCGGATACCAGGGGCTGGAGGCCCCGGGCCAGGCCCCTGCCGGCCGGGAAGGCGGGCGGAGCGGCTTGGGCGGCATGTCCCAGCTGCTGGTCGTCCTTTTCGTCGTGGCGGTGGTGGTCCTGCGTTTCTGGCTGGCCACTCAGGGTTTCTGGTGGTTTGGCGGTTTCGGCGGCGGCTTCGGCGGGGGTTTCGGAGGGGGCCTGGGCGGGGGCGGCTTCGGTGGTTTCGGCGGGGGCTCCTCGGGCGGCGGCGGCGCGACCGGCGGGTGGTGACAGGGCCGGCGCGGGACCGGTAGATCCGCGCCCGCGCCGCATCATGGGAAAGGGCAGACATGGACGAGAAAAAGGAATGGCTGCTTGGCGGGGCGGGATGCCTGGTTTTCCTGGCCCTGGTGGTTCTGGCCATGGTGGGATGGGCCTTCGCCACGTACAACAGTTTCGTCGGGCTGGATCAGAACGTGCAGGAGAAGTGGTCCGTGGTGGAATCCAACCTGCAGCGGCGCGCGGACCTCATCCCCAACCTGGTGGCCACGGTGAAGGGCTCGGCCAAGCTGGATTCCTCGGTCTACACCCAGATCGCGGACGCGCGCGCCAAGCTGGCGGGAGGAGGCAGCATTCCCCAGCGCGTGGACGCCGCCAACCGGTTTGAAGGCGCCCTTTCGCGGCTGCTGATGGTGGTGGAAAACTACCCCCAGCTGAAGAGCCAGGAGGGCTTCCGCCAGCTTCAGGACGAGCTGGCCGGCACGGAAAACCGCCTCAACATCGCCCGCAAGGACTACAACGAGGCCGTGGCCGCCTACAACACCGCCATCGGCCAGCTTCCCGGAAGCCTGATCGCCTCCATGGCGGGGCGCAAGCCGGAGGCCTTTTTCAAGGCCGCGCCCGAAAGCCAGGCCGTGCCCAAGGTCAACTTCCAATAGGGGGATGCCGTGCTCGAGAGGCTTACCAACACGCTTTCCGTGCTGATCGGACTGGCCCTGGGACTGGTCATCTCCTTTTTCGGGCTGAAATTCGTGTTGCGGGAGGGCCTGAAGATGGTGCGGTCCGACGCCGTGGCGAGCTTCCAGGTGGTGGAGACGCGCCTGCAGGGAATGGCGGACATGTCCCTTGAGCTCCAGAAAAGGCTGGCCGGGCTGGGTTGGGACAAGGGCACGCCGGTTTTCCGGCAGGTGGAGAGGGACCGCAGCCTCCTGGCCGGACACGCCGGCCTGGAGGAGGACGTGGACTGGGCCGAGGGCCTGGAGGGCGGCCTGCTGAGGGTGCCCGGTCTGTGGAGCCAGGCCGGGGAGCGCAGCCGCCGCGTGGCCGGCGACTTCTGGTGGCAGGACTTCGGCAGGCGCTGGAAGGGCCAGCAATCCTACCTGGTGCAGGAGGAGGCTTCGGCACGGGCCGCCTTCGGGCGCTACAACCGGATGGTCAAGGCCTGGCCGGCCTCCTGGGCCGCCAGGGACTACGGGCTGGGCGCCACGGTCCGCTGGGCCGGGAGGGAGGCGCGCCGGGGGCTGGAAGGGGCGAAGGGAACCCTTCTGCGGGTTCTCCGGCGGCCGGTGAGCCCCACGGCCTCGGCGCAGGCGCCCGTGCCCCCCGCCATGGGCAAGGAATTCTCGGAGCTTCCGACGCTGGATTTCCACGCCAAGGGTCCCTGGCCGGAGGAATTCTTCCCCCAGGTGCAGTATCAGAGCGCGGCCGCCCCCATCCGGAGGGCGGCGGAAAGGTAGTTTGAAAAGGCTTGGGCGTGCCGGGCGGCCGTTCCCCGTTTCCCACGGGACGCGGGGAGAGGAAAGTCCGAACTCCACAAGGCGGGATGCCAGCTAACGGCTGGGCGGGGCGGAAGGAGAAATCCGGAAGCCTTGACGGAAAGTGCCACAGAAAACACACACCCGATGGCCCGGCCTTCGGACCGGGATCAGGGAATGGTGAAATGGCGGGGTAAGAGCCCACCGCCCCGACCGCAAGGAAGGGGGCAAGGCAAACCCCATCCGGAGCAAGACCAAATAGGGGGAAGGATCGCCTGTCCATATTCCCCGGGTTGTGGTCGCTGAAGCCGCGCCGCGAGGCGCGGCTTAGACAAATGGCCGCCTCCTTCCGCGCTTTCCGGCGGGAGCAGACAAAATTCGGCTTACAGGCACGCCCAAAAAATATCGCCGGCCGCGCGGCCCAAGCCGCGGCCGGGGGGGAGGCTTCGTGAAGGTCAAGTTCTGGGGGGTCAGGGGGAGCATTCCAAGCCCGGGGCCGGGAACTGTCCGCATCGGCGGCAACACCTCCTGCGTGGAGGTGAGGGCGGACAACCAGCTCCTCATCTTCGACTGCGGCACGGGAGCCCGGGCCCTGGGGGGTTCGCTGCTGCGCGAAATGCCCGTGCAGGCCCACCTGTTCTTCTCCCACATGCACCACGACCACAACCAGGGCTTCCCCTTCTTCCCGCCGGTCTTCATCCCCGGGAACCTCTTCATGCTCTACGGTCCCGAAAGGACCAACGTCCAGCTCGAGGAGATCCTGGCCGGGGTGATGCAGTATCCCTATTTTCCCGTGCTCCTGAGGGACCTGCCCGCCAGCATGGAATTCATCGACCTGAAGGAGGGCCAGAAGGTCCAGGTGTCCGAGATGGTGACGGTGACGAACCGCAAGCTCAACCATCCGGACGGGGTCTTCGGGTACCGGGTCGAGGCGATCGAGGCCGGGGTGAAGAAGGTCTTCGCCTACTGCACCGACACGGAGCACTACATCGTCCCGGACTGGAGGGTGGCCGACCTGGCCCGGGACGCGGACGTCTTCGTCTACGACGCCCAGTACACCGAGGAGGAGTACGTCAAGCGCCTGGGCTGGGGGCACAGCACCTGGGCCGAAGGGGCCAAGGTGGCCAGGCAGGCCGGGGCCAAGAGGCTGGTGCTCTTCCACCACGACCCCTCGCGTGACGACGATTCGGTGCTGGCCATCGAGGCCCAGGCCCGCGCGGCCTTTCCGGAAAGCCTGGCCGCCTACGAAGGACTGGAAATCAATCTTTAATCCCGGATCCGTGATTCCGGATTCCGGGCTTTTCAGGGGCGCCATGGACCTTTCCGGGACCTTTTCAAGGACTTCCAACTCGATGAAGCCCTCGGTCATCCGGGCGCTTCTGAAGCTGGTGCAGCAGGGGGACATCATCTCCTTCGCCGGCGGAACCCCCGACGCCGACCTGTTTCCCACCGACCTTCTCGCCGAGATCTCCTCCAGAGTCATCCGTGAAAACGGCAGGTTTTCGCTGCAATACGGGGAGACCGTGGGGTGGATGCCCCTGCGCGAGGCGGTGGCCGCGGAGCTGAATTCCAAGGGCATCCGCTGCGGCAGCGAGAACATCCTCATCACCACTGGAAGCCAGCAGGGCATCTTTTTGAGCGGCCTGGTGCTGCTGGATCCCGGGGACGCGGTGGTGGTGGAGGAACCCAGCTACCTGGGCGGCCTGCAGGCCTACCGCAATTTTTCCGCCTCTTTCGTGCCGGTGCCCTGCGGGGCGGAGGGACTGGATCCCGCGGCCCTGGAGGAGGCCCTGGCGGCCGCCCCGTCCAGGCCCAGGATGCTGTATTGCATCCCCACCTTCCAGAATCCCGGCGGGTCCACCATCCCCGAGGCCAGGCGCCCGGCCATCCTGGAAGTGGCCCGCCGCCACGGCCTGGTGGTGGTGGAGGACAACCCCTATGGCGAGCTGAACTTCAGCGGCGGGGCCATCCGCCCCCTGAAGGCCTTCGACGAGGACGGCCGGGTGGTCTACCTGGGCAGCTTCAGCAAGATAGGGTCGCCCGGGATGCGGCTGGGCTGGGTCTGCGCCGCGCCCGAGATCATCGCGCGCATGACCATGGCCAAGGAGACCACCGACGTCTGCACGGACGTGCTTTCCCAGGCCATCGCCGCGGAATTCCTCAAGGGCGGCCACCTGGCCCGCCACGTGGCCAGGCTGGTCTCCACCTACCAGGGCCGGCGCGACGCGATGCTGAAGGCCATGGACGAATTCTTCCCCCCCGAGGCCACCTACAACCGGCCCCAGGGGGGCTTCTTCGTGTGGGCCGGCCTCCCCGGTGGATTCAACACCGTGGAGCTGTTCGAGAAGGCCATCCAGGCCAAGGTGGCCTACGTGGTGGGAAGCGCCTTCCACACCCGGGAAGGCCAGGGCCTCAATACCCTGCGGCTGACTTTCTGCACCGTGGACGAGGCGAAGATCCGGGAGGGAATCCGGAGGCTGGCCGGGGTGTTCAAGGAGGCCCTGCAGGGCGAGAAGGTGTAGCGGCGAGCGGGGCTTTCCGGCGCCGCGGAACCGAAACCGGAACGGGAGGGAAGTTTGAAAAAAGTGGTGGCTTGGCTGGTGGCGGGCGCGATTTCCGCGGCCCTGACCCTTCTCCTGATGATGGCCCTGAAGCTCGGGGCCCCTCCCCTGTACCCGGGGCCCGCGCTTGTCCGGCTGCATGTGGGCGGCGGCGAGGTCTTCCGGCTGGCCTGGGACCTGCTCTGGGGCGCCCTGTACGGGGCCTTTTTCCACCTGGCCATGCAGCACCTCCTGCCCAAGAAGAGCGTGCCGGCCGGCCTCCTTTTCGCCCTGCTGCTGTTCCTCCTGGCCGACCTGGTCTGGCCCCTTCTCGAGAGGAGGGGGGCGGTGACCAGCCCGGCGGAGCTGCTGCGCTCGGCCCTGGAGGCCGCCTGTTTTTCGCTGGTGATGGTGCTGCTGGGAAAGCAGATGGAGAAGTAGGGCCGGGCGGCCGGCCGGGCGTCCTTTGATCCAATTGAGGAGAAGTCATGAAGGGAGTCATTTTGGCGGGAGGGTTCGGGACCCGGCTCAGGCCCCTGACCTGCAACATCCCCAAGCCCATGGTTCCGGTGGCCAACCGGCCCATGCAATGGCACATCGTCGAGCTGTTGAAGCGCCACGGAGTGACGGACATGGTCTCGCTGGTCTACTACCAGCCCGAGACCATCCAGAATTTCTTCGGCGACGGCAAGGAGTTCGGCGTGCGCATGGCCTACCAGGGGGCCGAGAGCGACGTGGGAACGGCCGGAAGCGTGAAGCTGGCCGAGCCCATGATCGGGGACAAGCGCTTCCTGGTGACTTCGGCCGACGTGCTGACGGATTTCGACCTGGGCGCGGCGGTGCGTTTCCACGAGCAGAAGAAGGCCATGGCCACCCTGGTGCTGACGCGGGTGGAAAACCCGCTTTCCTTCGGCGTGGTCATCACCGACAAGGAGGGGCGCATCACGCGCTTCCTGGAGAAGCCCAGCTGGGGGGAGGTGTTTTCGGACACCATCAACACCGGCATCTACATCCTGGAGCCCGAGGTGCTGGGGCTGATCCCGGAGGGGCGCGACTTCGACTTCTCGAAAAACCTCTTCCCCCTGATGCTGGAGAAGGGCCTGCCCCTGTTCGGCTACGTGGCCCCGGGCTACTGGAAGGACGTGGGCACCCTGCCGGAATACCTTCTGGCCAACGCCGACATCCTAAAGGGCGCGGTGGAGGTGGGCGTGGAGGGCCAGCGCCTGGGCCGCCTGGGCAAGGACGTCTGGGTCGGGGCCGACACCAAGATCGACCCCAGCGCGCGCTTCAAGGATTCCGTCATCCTGGGCAAGGGCTGCGTGGTGGGGCCCCAGGCCCAGCTCAGCAACTGCATCGTGGGCGACGGCTGCGTCATCGGGGAAGGCGCCAAGCTGGTGGGTTCGGTGCTGTGGTCGGGCGTGCGGGTGGGGGCCGGGGCCGACGTCAAGGAAGCCGTCCTGGCGGAGAAGACGGTCGTGGACGAGGGGGCCTACGTGGGCGTGGGCGTGGTCATCGCCGACCACTGCCGGGTGGGGCGCAATTCCACCGTGAAGGCCGAGGTGAAGATGTGGCCCCAGAAGACGGTGGAGGACGGGGCCACGCTTTCCACCAGCCTGGTCTGGGGCGACAAGTGGAGCCGCAACCTTTTCGACGCCTACGGCATTTCCGGCATCGGCAACATCGAGATCACGCCGGAATTCGCCTGCAAGCTGGGGGCGGCCTACGGGGCCAGCCTGGGACGCGGCGCCACCGTGCTGGTGACGCGCGACGCCCACAAGACCAGCCGCATGATCGACCGCTCGCTGATGGCCGGCCTGGTCTCCTCGGGCGTCAACGTGCACGACCTGCGCGTCACCCCCGTGCCGGTGGCGCGTTACGCCACCCGGGCCCTGAAGGAGGCGGGCGGCCTGCACATCCGCAGGTCCCCCTACGACCACGACTTCGTGGACCTGAAGTTCTTCGACAAGGACGGCCTGGACCTCCCCATCCGCAAGGAGAAGGGCATCGAGAACCTCTTCTACCGCGAGGATTTCCAGCGGGCCGGGATGGACGAGGTCGGCGAGATCACCTTTCCCGCCAGGGCCATAGAGTACTACCAGGAGGGATTCCTCAACACCGTGCACCTTGAGGAGATCCGGCGCGCGGCCATGAAGATCGTCATCGACTACGCCTACGGCTCGGCCACCAACCTCTTCCCCACGCTGCTGGGCTCCTTCAACGCCGAGGTGGTTTCGCTCAACGCCTACATGGACGAAAGCCGCCTGACCAAGACGGCCCAGGAATTCGAGGCCTCGCTGAAGCAGCTCTCCACCATCGTCTCCACGCTGGGGGCCAATTTCGGGGTGATGCTGGACGCCGGCGCGCAGAAGATCTTCCTTTCGGACGAGAAGGGGAACCTGATCAACGGCGACACCGCGCTGGTGCTCTTCGCCCTGCTGCACTGCGCCCGGGTCAAGGACGCCTGCATCGCGGTTCCGGTGACGGCCCCGCGTGCCGTGGAGGAGGCCGCGGCCCGTCACGGCGGCAAGGTGACGCGCTGCGGGACCACCTACCGCAGCATGATGGAGGCGGCCACCGAAAAGGGGAACGGCTTCGTGGGCGAGGAGCGTGGCGGGTACATCTTCGGGGACTTCTTCCCGGCCTTCGACGCCATGATGGCCACCGTGAAGCTGATGGAATACCTGGCCTTCTCCAAGGAGCCGCTTTCCGAGATCGTCAAGTCGCTTCCCAGGATCGCCGTGCAGCGCAGCCAGGTGGCCTGCGGCTGGGAGAAGAAGGGAACCGTGATGCGGCGCCTGATCGAGGACACCCAGGGACAGAAGCTGGACCTGGTGGACGGGGTGAAGGTGTGGCAGGGCAAGAGCTGGGTGCTGGTGCTGCCCGACGCCGACAAGCCGCTTTTCCACGTGGACGCCGAGGCGGATTCGCCCCAGGAGGCCCAGAACCTCATCCGCAGCTACGCGGAAAAGATCAAGAGCTGGCAGGAATAGCATCCGGGGCGGCGGCCGGCCCGGGCAGGTTGGGGGGGAGCGAGTGGAAGTGGACAAGCCCGAGGCGGCCAAGCTGGGATGGAAGGTCCTGGAGAGCGGCGTCCCCTATGAAAATCCCTGGATCCGCCTGCGTTCCGACAGGCTGAAGGCGCCGGGCCGGGGGGAGTTCCCCTACACCTACGTGCAGCACCCAGGCGGCGTGCTGGTGGTGCCGCGGACCGATTCCGGGGACCTGCTGCTCATCCGGCAGTACCGCTATCCGGTGGACCAATGGTGCCTGGAGGTTCCGGCCGGCGGCATGCACGGCGAGTCGGACGCCGCGGTGGTGGCCCGCAAGGAGCTGCGGGAGGAAGTGGGGGCCTCCTGCCGGGAACTGAGGCAGGTGGGCCGGTTTTTCGTCTCGAATTCGCTCATGGACGAGGTCTGCCGGGTGTTCCTGGCCCTGGGCTGCCGGCGCGACCAGCCCCAGCGCCTGGAGGTTCCGGAGTTCATCGAGGTGGTCGCGACGCCCCTGGAGGAAGCCCTGGAGATGGCCCGCGACGGGCGCGTGCAGGACGGAAAGAGCGCCCTGGCCCTGCTGATGGCGGAGAAGGCGCTGCGGGGGGGAGGCTGAGGACGCGGACCGCTTCAAAACAAAAAGGCCGGATTCCGAAAGGAATCCGGCCTTTTTGTTTTCGGCACCGGGAAGAGGATCAGTAGACCGCCTTCAGTTCCAGCACGTACTTGAGGAAGTCCAGCACCCGGCCCTGGTGCTGGTAGGTGCGCGCGTTGAACAGGCGGGGGAACCAGACGAAGGCGGCGAAACCGGCGATGAAAAGGAGCACGAAAACGGAAAGGTGGGCCAGCCAGGGCGCCTTGACCTGCCCGCTCCAGGCCAGCAGGAACGCCGTCAGCCAGGCGACCCCCCACACCCCCGCCAGGGCCCAGCCCAGGAAGGCGGAAAGGGGGGCCAGTCCGAAACGGCCTTCGATCTTGGTGACCTTGCCGTCCGTTTCAAGCCGGCCGTAGAAGACCGGTTTCAAGGGCAGGGGAATGATGGAAACCTGCTCGGCGCGGAAGCGGTCCCCGTCCAGTTCGCCGAAAAAGGCCTGGTTGGAGTCCTGGATGATGAACTTCTTGCGCTCCTCCAGGAAGGCGGCCTCCAGCTTCTTGCGGCAGTCCTCAAGGCTCAAGTTGGTGTACAGGGCGTTTTCCATTCCTATCTCCTTGGGATGAGGGGCGGGAGGTGCCAGTCGGCACCGATTTTAGCCTATCCTGGCTGCTTGGCAAGGGTTTGTTTGGTTCAGGGGCGCCTGGGGCCGGCGGCGGCCGTGGCGTCGCGTTCCACCGCCTGCACGGCCAGCAGGCCCAGGTCCGGATAGATTTCCAGGATTTCGCGCGTATCCGACACCAGGTAGGCCCTGCCCCAGTCCAGCCCGGCGGGCAGTTCGGCCCCCGCCGGACAGCGCAGCAGGCCATCCGCCCGGGAGAGGTTGCCGACCGTCGCCGAGACCCCGCGCAGGGGCACGGCGAGACCGTCACCCAGGCGCACGCGC
>JAJYGY010000085.1 GCA_021790555.1 bacterium | reverse complement strand
CATGCCCCCGCTCGGAGGAGGGGGAGCGCTCATGTCGCCGCCCGGAGGCGGAGGCGGAGCGCCGGCATCGCCGCCCGGGGGCGGAGGCACCGCGCTGGCATCCCCACCCGGAGGAGGGGGGGCGCTCATGTCGCCGCCCGGAGGCGGAGGCGGGGCGCTGGTATCGGCGCCCGGAGCGGGAGGGGCGCTCATGTCCCCGCCCGGAGGAGGGGGAGCGCTCATATCGCCGCCCGGAGGCGGAGGGGGAGCAGCCTGATCGCCACCCGGCGGAGGCGGCGGCACCATGTCATCGGCTTTGAGATAGGAGGCGCACCACATTCCCAGCCCAAAGGAGAGCGCCACGACCAATGCAGCCTTTCTCGGTGCGGGATACCTTTCCGCCATACAAACCCCTCCTTGAACGGGAGTGTTGAAAACTTCAAAAACCTACAAATTATTGACTTTTTTTAAAATATAAGGGACCGATGTTCATAAGTCAACATCAAAAGTTTCCCCATTTGGAGCCTTATTTCGAGGCCCCGGCCTTGGACTTGGAAAGGTAAAAGGCCTTGTTTTCGTCCAGGCTCATGGGCTTGTAGTCCTTGGCGTGTCCGGCGGCGCCGAACTGGCGCATCCTTTCGGCCACCACCTTGGCGTGGGCTTCCCTGGCCGGGGTGAGGTACTCCCTGGGATCGAATTTCTGGGGCTCGGTGGCGAACACCTTGCGGATGGCTCCGGTGATGGCCAGGCGGCCGTCGGTGTCGACGTTGATCTTGGCCACGCCGCTGCGGATGCCTTCCTGGATGGAGGCGATGGGCACTCCCATGGCGTTGGGCATCTTGCCGCCGTACTGGTTCACTTCATCCACCAGCTCCTTGGGCACCGAACTTGATCCGTGCATCACCATGGGAACGTTTCCCACGAGTTCGCGCACCTTGGTGACGATCTCGATGGCCAGCTTGGGGGCCGCCTTGAACTTGTAGGCGCCGTGGCTGGTGCCGATGGCCAGGGCCAGGTAGTCCACGCCCGTGTCCTTGATGAACTGGGCGGCCTGCACCGGGTCGGTCAGGTGGATCTGGCCGGAACCGACGCCGTCCTCGATGCCGCCCAGGGTGCCGATCTCGCCCTCCACCGAAACGCCGTACTGGTGGCAGTAGTCCACCACCTTTTTGGTCACCTCCACGTTTTCGTCGTAGGTGGTGGGGGTCTTGGCGTCCTCCTTCAGCGACCCGTCGATCATCACCGAGGTGAAGCCCAGGCCCACGGCGGTCTTGGCCGAATCCAGGTTGTTTCCGTGGTCCAGGTGCATGGCCATGGGGATGTCCGGGTTTTCCTCGGCGGCGGCCAGCATGAGGTGGCGCAGGTAGACCAGGTTGCTGTACTTCAGGGCCCCGCGCGAGGCCTGGATGAACACCGGCGACTGGGTCTCGCGGGCGGCCATCATGATGGACTGGATCTGCTCCATGTTGTTGACGTTGAAAGCCCCCACGCCGTAACCGCCTTTGAGGGCCTCTTCCAAAATCTGCCTTCCGGGAACCAAGGGCATCGCCGTCTCCTTGCGAAATCGGGTGGATGAAAATTCAAAGGACAAGGCCGAGTATACGCGCTTCGCGCCACCCGAAACCTTGTCCTGGGTCAAGATGCTTCCGGCATGGCCAGTTCCGGCGATTTTACCCCGCGGACCTGGCAGCGTCAAAGGCAAAGATGGCGCGGTTAAAGGTAGGATTCGGAATCCAGGTAGTTTTGGACGTAGTCCTTGACCGCCTCTTCCAGGGGGGTGAACTCGAATTCCCGCGCCGAGGCGAAGAGTTTGCGGGTGTCCGCCTGGGTGTGGTACTGGTACTTGCCGCGCAGGGCCTCGGGCATGTCGATGTACTCGATGTCGGGCTTGCGGCCCATGGCCGCGAAAACCGCCGTGGCCAGGGAGTTCCACGAACGCGCCCTGCCCGTGCCCAGGTTGAAGAGGCCCTTCAGGTCCGGGTTCTTGAAGGCGTACCACAGCACCTCCACCGCGTCCTTGACGTAGATGAAGTCGCGCACCTGCTCCCCGTGGGCGATGCCCTCGCGGTAGGACTTGAACAGGCGGATCGGGCCTCCGGACAGGACCTGGGCGTGGGCCTTCACCACCAGGCTCTTCATGTCCCCCTTGTGGTACTCGTTGGGCCCGAAGACGTTGAAGAACTTGAAGCCGGTGATCTGCGAGAGCAGCCCGTTGCGCAGGGCCCAGTCGTCGAACAGCTGCTTGGAGAATCCGTACATGTTCAGGGGCTTGAGCGTGGGCGTGACCCGGTCGTCGTCCGAATACCCCAGGCCGCCGTCCCCGTAGGTGGCGGCGGAGCTGGCGTAGAGGAAGGGGACCCGCGAGTCCAGGGCCCACTGGGCCAGCAGCCTGCTGTACTGGGTGTTGTTCTGCATCAGGTAGCCGGCGTCGGTCTCGGTGGTGGAGGAGCAGGCCCCCAGGTGGAAGACGGCCTCCACCGAGGCCTCCAGGCCCCCCTGGACCACCGTGTCGAGGAACTCCTCCTTGTCCATGTATTCGGCGAAGCGCTTGCCGCGCAGGTTCTTCCACTTTTCGCCTGTGCCCAGGTGGTCCACCACCAGGATGTCGTCCAGGCCCTCGCGGTTGAGCCTTTCCAGAAGGCAGCTTCCGATGAACCCGGCGCCGCCGGTCAGGATGATCATGGGTTCCCCCTTGGGTGGGGGGCGCGGCCCGCCGCGCCCCTAAAGGACTTTCCTGAGGTACTGGCCCGTGTAGCTTTCCTTCACCTTGGCCACCTGCTCGGGCGTGCCCGCCGCCACCACCCGGCCGCCGCGGTTGCCCCCCTCGGGGCCCAGGTCGATGATCCAGTCGGCGCACTTGATGACGTCCAGGTTGTGCTCGATGACCAGCACGGTGTTGCCGGCGTCGACGAAGCGGCCCAGCACGCCCAGCAGGCACTGGATGTCGGCGAAGTGCAGGCCGGTGGTGGGCTCGTCCAGGATGTAGAGCGTGCGGCCGGTGCTGCGCTTGCCCAGCTCGGTGGAGAGCTTGATGCGCTGGGCCTCGCCGCCGGAGAGCGTGGTGGCCGACTGGCCCAGCTTGACGTAGCCCAGGCCCACGTCCGACAGGGTCTTCAGCACGCGGTGCACCGCCGGGATGGGCTCGAAGAAGGCCGCCGCCTCCTCCACGATCATGTCCAGCACGTCGGCCACGGACCTGCCCTTGTAGAGCACCTCCAGGGTCTCGCGGTTGTAGCGCCGGCCCTTGCAGACCTCGCAGGGCACGTAGACGTCGGGCAGGAAGTGCATCTCGATCTTGAGGATGCCGTCGCCGGCGCAGGCCTCGCAGCGGCCGCCCTTGACGTTGAAGCTGAAGCGGCCGGCCTGGTAGCCCCGGGCCTTGGCCTCGGGCGTGGAGGCGAAGAGCCCGCGGATCTCGTCGAAGACCCCGGTGTAGGTGGCCGGGTTGCTGCGGGGCGTGCGGCCGATGGGCGACTGGTCGATGTTGATGATCTTGTCCAGGTGCTCCACGCCCTTCAGGTCGCCGAAGCCGGGGGGCTGGCTGCGGGTGCGGTAGAGCTTGTGCTTGATGGCCGGCACCAGGGTGTCCTCCACCAGGGTGGACTTGCCCGAGCCCGACACGCCCGTGATGGCCACGAACTGCCCCAGCGGGATCTGGACCTCCAGGTCGCGCAGGTTGTTGAGGCGGGCCCCGCTGAGGAGGAGGGAGCGCCCGTCCTGGATCCGGCGCGAGGCCGGCACCGGGATGGACCGGGTGCCCTTGAGGAACTGGCCGGTGAGGGACTTCTTGTTGGCCTTCACCTCGGCCGGGGTCCCCGCGGCCACCACCTCGCCGCCATGCACCCCGGCCCCCGGTCCGATGTCCACCAGGTAGTCGGATTCCTCCATGGTCTCCTGGTCGTGCTCCACCACCAGCACGGTGTTGCCCAGGTCGCGCAACTGCTTCAGGGTGGAGAGCAGGCGGGTGTTGTCGCGCTGGTGCAGGCCGATGGAGGGCTCGTCCAGGATGTAGAGCACGCCCACCAGCGAGGCCCCGATCTGGGTGGCCAGGTGGATGCGCTGGGCCTCGCCGCCCGAAAGCGTGCCGGCGGCCCGGTCCAGGGTCAGGTAGTCCAGGCCCACGTTGCTGAGGAAGGACAGGCGCGCGCGGATCTCCTTGAAGATCTGGCGGCCGATGACCTTCTCGCGCTCGTCCAGGGTCACCCCGGCCAGGAACCGCTCGGCCTCGGCGATGGAGAGGCGGGTAAGCTCCACGATGTTGCGGCCCTCCAGGGTGACGGCCAGGGCCTCGGGGCGCAGGCGGGTCCCCTTGCAGGTGCTGCAGGGCACCTCGCGCATGTAGGTCTCGATGCCTTCGCGCACGGCCTCGCTGTCGCTTTCCAT
>JAJYGY010000347.1 GCA_021790555.1 bacterium | reverse complement strand
CAGAACTTCACAAACAGCGCGGACAGCAAGAGCCTCTCGGACTCTTCCCAGGAGGCCTTTTACTACGTCGACCCAAACGGGGCCGGCACCGGCACACTCACCTTCCCCGCGCTCACCAGCGAGAGTTCCCAGTACCAATACGAATTGCTCGGCGCCGGGCTCGTCGTCGTCAACGGAAACCTGGTGGTGTCTCCCGGGGCCTACGCGTCCTGGTCGGGCGTGATCTACGTCAACGGAAACTGCACCCTGGACAGCTTCAGCCTCAATGGCATCCTCATCTGCACCGGAAACGTCACCATCGCGGCCAACGGAAGTTCGCAGTACATCTGCAACCTTTCCTATAATCCCAACACCATCCTGAACGCGCAGAAGTTCTTCACCACCTTCCAGCCGGACAAGGCTTCGGTGCAGTACAGCACCCATTAGGGGCCAGGGCTGAAAGCCGGCGCAAAGCCGGTGTTCGAACGTATAATGGAATAGGCGCCACCGTGGCGCCCACCGGAAATGAGGGGATTTCATGAAAGCAGGCTTTAAAACCTGGTTCGCCTCGTTGGAAGGGCGCCTGCCCTTGCCCGCGCGCCGATCCGGCCGGCGCCTGCGCACCGCCCGGTCGGGTTACGCCCTCATCGAAGTCCTCATCGCCCTGTTCGTCCTGGTGATCGTCAGCGAGGCCTTCCTGGTGGCCACCTCCAATTTCGCCACCCAGACCAACATCATGAAGGAAAGGATCATCGCCACCAGCAAGGCAGTCCAGATGCTCCAGGAACTGCGCTCCGTGGCGGCCACCAGCCTCAACATCGGCGCGCTGGACGCCTACGACGACCAGAACCATTACCGCTACATCCTCACCACGGATTCCACCCTCACCAACGTCACCCAAATGGTCAACGGCGTGGAAACCAGCGTCTTCCGGCCGGACCAGTACTCCGTGGCGGGCTCCTTTGAAAGCGGCAATCCCATCGTGAACGGTGGCTATCTCTTTGTGCGGCAGATCACCGTGAAGCCCCAGACCAACGACGAGTCCGTCAGGCAGATCTGGGTCCGGGTGTACCTTGCCGCCAAAAACGACGGGGACAACCCCGACAATATCAGCCCCACGGCGGCCAGCCCCGGCAGCCCTGCCCTGGCAGAGGTTTACGGCCTGGTGCGCGCTTCCAGCAGCCCCACCCCCCCCAGCCAGGTCATCGACCTTTACCTCATCGCCCTGGAAAACGTGCCGGGCTGGTGGGTGCGCACGGCCTCGCTGCACTCGCTGATGCAGACGGTCGTCAACGAAATCCAGGCCAGCAATCCGGGCCTGATCCTGAACCAGCACATCATCAGCCGCATGTCCTTCGGCCGGGACCTGGAATATACCCCGGAAATCAATGACGGCATCGACGCCACGCAGTATTCCTGGCAGAAGACCTACGTGTATCCCGGCCAGATTAGCTACGACAGCGGCCACACCGACCCGCCTTACTACTACCAGCCCAGCTATTTCAACGCCCGCATGAACGACACGGGCACGATCATCAACGGGGGAGTCACCGAGACGGCCTACGCCCTGGCAGACCAGTTCAACTACGCCATGCGCTTCCGCGACGAGAACGACCTTTACACCTACTTCAATCAGGCCGCCAACAGCAACAACCCGTCGCTGAGCCAGGGAAACCTGGTGTCGCAGATCAGCCTGCGCCAGCTGCTCGACGCGCTCAACGACACCACCTGCGCGCTGTTCCAGCAGCTGCAGAACAGCATCATCATCAACGAGCACGGCGAGATGGTGCCCGTGCCGCCCCTGGACAACGTGTCCTTCCCGGCCAAGGACCCCTACGACTTCGGCCCGGGCACGTCCTACAACCGGTCGTTCAGGGCCGTCACCCATCCCGAGCAGCTCCACTACAACACCTCCACCGACACGGTGGCCCTGCGGGTCTACGCCTACGACGGCAGCGGCAACACCTCCGAGACCGGCAACATGATCCCCGAGGTGACCCTGTTCATCCCCGGGGCTTCGCTGAACAACCTGGCCACGGTCTCCAAGATGATCGGCGACTCAAACAACTTGTACGGCTGGAACAACTACACCAACACCAACAACTCCACCGCCCAGGGGGTCAGTTGGACGGCCGACGGGGGATACCTGGCGGACAACTACGTCGACGCCTGGGGCCGCTCCGGACTGCGCATCCAGCTCTTCGGGGTGACGGCCACGGCCAACGAGTACGACCCCTAGGGGCGGTGCGAGAGGCGGGGCGGAGGGGGATCTTGAAGGGTGACGGAACAGGGACGGCCGCGGGGCCGTCCGGACAGAGGCGGCCATGAGAAGCGACATCCATACAATCCGGCGCGGGCGAAAGGGCGGGCGGCCCCGGGAGGCGGGCCTCCGGGGCTCGCGGGCACTGCTCCTGCTCCTGGCGGGCCTCCTGGCTCCCCTGCGGGCCCTGGCCACGCCGGCCTTGATCAGCGGCAGCGTGAGCGTGTTCGAAGTCAAAAGCAACGGAAACACGGGCAACAGTGGGAACTTCAGCTACAACTGCCCTTCCGGAACCGATACCCTGATGGTCATGCGGGTGCTTGACGATGGCCCCTCCTTCGAGGGCAACGGAAACACCCAAAGCTTCGGCGGGTCCGCCATGACCAACGCCACCCAGGCCCTGGACCAGAACAATGACGACATGGAAACCTGGTACCTGGTCAACCCCAACCCCGGAAACCACACCCTTTCCGTGAGCTTCAACTACAACCACCATTACCTCATCATGGTGATGGTCTACAGCGGGGTCAACCAGTCCAGCCCCATCGGGGCGACCGCCAACGACCAGCAGTCCAACTGGAGCCAGAATTACTCCACATCCATCAACACCCAGGCAAACGGAAGTCTGGTGTCGAACTTCGTCAGCATGGGTTGGAGCGGCCAGCCCACCGTCAATTATGGGAGCGGGCAGACCCAGGATTACGGCTACCAACAGAGCTCGGGAAACAACGGCCTGATCGCCCTGGGGGATGAAAAGGCGGCCGCCACAGCGGGCAACTGCTCGCTTTCCTACAACTGGAACGGCTCCTGGGCCAAGGTGGGCTCGCAGGCCATCGAAATCAAGAGCGACGGCGGAGGCACGGGCGGCCAGGGGCTTCAGGGCACCTACTACAACATCGGCGGTGGCACGCCCGATTCCCCCTCCACCTTCCCCACCGGCCTGACAGCGGTCTTCAGCCGTACCGAGGGCCCCATCGACTTCAACAGCGGCAACGGCTGGTGCTACGGCGGGTGGAACGTCACCACGGGCACCTGGAACCTGTGCTCGGGCGGCAACTGCGTGGGTTCCAGCTGCAACGCCTCCAATTTCGCGGTGCAGTGGACTGGCTGCGTGCTGGCCCCGGTGACGGGCAGCTACCGCTTCTACCTGGGTTCGGATGACGGCAGCGTGCTGACCGTCAACGGCATGCAGCTGGTGAACATGTGGTGGCCCCAGGGCTACAACATGAATTCCGGCACCATCAGCCTCACGGCCGGACAGTACTACCCCATCACGGTGAACTATTTCCAGGGCGGCGGCAACTACCAGGTGGACCTGCAGTGGTCCTATTCCGGCCAGAGCCAGACCGACATCCCCCAGGCGGCCCTCTTCTACCCCTGCCCGGGGGGCAGCACCGCCACGCCCACCCCCACGCCCACTGCCACGCCCCAGGGAGGGCTTCTGGGGAGCTATTACGACCTTTCTTCCGGAGCGACCTTCCCCAGCCCCAGCAATTTTCCGGGCAGTTACTCTTCCAAGCTGCAGTACCAGATCGTGCAGGGACCCGTGCATTTCGACACCAGCAATTCGAGCTATTCCTGGGTCTGGACCAGCGGCGGCAAGAGCGTGGGGCCCAACACCTACGGCGTGGAATGGACCGGCTGCGTGCTGACGCCCAACTACAGCGGCAACTACACCTTCTACGTCACCGCCGACGACGGCTGCCGGCTCAACGTCAACGGCAACACGCTCATCGGAAACAGCTGGGTGGACGAGGGGCCCACCCAGTACAGCACCAGCAGCTTCTACCTCAACGCCAACACCTACTACCCCATCACCCTGGACTACTACCAGGACGGCGGCGGGGCCATGGTGGACCTGCAGTGGATGTACGGCAGTGTCAGCCAGACCGACATCCCGGCCGCCAACCTGACCTACCCCTGCTCGGTGGGCGGGCCTCCTTCCCCCACGCCCACGCCCACGCCGACCGTCCAGCCCCAGCCCTACGTCAATGGCCTGAGCCCCAACGAAATGCTGGACGGCCTGCAGTACATCCCCTTCCCTCCCGTGCCCGGTACCGCGGCTTCGGGAAGCTCCAACACCCTGGTGACCGACCTGGCCAACACCATCGCGGTCAGCGCGCCCTACA
>JAJYGY010000102.1 GCA_021790555.1 bacterium | reverse complement strand
TGGAGCTGGAGGTGAAGGCCAGGCAGGAGACCATCAAGAAGTACAACGGCCAGCTGCTGGAACTGAAGACCAACGAGGCCTACACGGCCATGCTCTCCGAGATCAAGAAGGTCCAGGACGAGGTCGCCAAGCTGGAGGAGAGGATCCTTTCGCTGATGGAGGGCGAGGAGGAGACCAAGACCCGGGCCCAGACCGAATCGCATGAACTGGACGCCCAGGCCAAGGAGGCGGAAGCCAGGCACGGCGAGATGCTGGCCGAGGCCAAAAGCTTCGAGGAGAAGGCCGGGGGCGAGGACGCCCGCCGGCAGGCCCTGCTGGCGGAACTGCACGCGGACATCCGCGACGTGTACCTGCGCCTGCACAAGGCCAAGAAGGGCTTCGCCGTGGCCCGCCTCGTCAACGGCATCTGCGAGGGCTGCAGCATGGTGGTGCCCCAGCACGTCATCAACGAGATCCGCAAGCAGAAGCGCGTCCACTACTGCGAGAGCTGCGGCCGCATGCTGCTTTCCACCCCGGCCTGAGGGCCGCCACCGGGAAGGACCGGATTGACCCGGCAAGAGCTGAAAAACCATTCCATCTACGCCCTGGTCAAGGGCCTGTCGTTGTTGATGCGGGCCCTGCCCCTCCCGTGGGCCAGGATGCTGGGGGCGGCCTTGGGCCGCCTTTTTTTTTCGCTGGTCCCCTACGAGCGGCGCAAGGCGCTGGACACCTTCGCCACGGCCTTCCCTGAAAAGGACTCCGCCGAGGCCGGGCGGGTCTGCCGCGCGGCCTTCGCCAGCCTGGGCAGGGGCGGGGCCGAGTTCCTGCGCTTTCCCTCCATCCGCGAGGCCGAACTGAGGTCCTGGGTGGAATCCGTGGACGGCCTGGAACACCTGCGCGCGCCCCTGCGGGCGGGGCGCGGGGTGGTGGCCGTGACGGCCCACCTGGGCAACTGGGAAGTGCTGGCCGCCCGCACCGCCCTGGAGGGGCGCGTGGCCGTGGTGGCCCAGCGGCTCTACGACGCCCGCTTCGACGAGGCCCTCAACGAGTACCGGCGGGGCAAGGGCATCACGGTCTTCAAGCGGGACACCTCGGTGAAGCCCATCCTGCGCTGGCTGAAGGGCGGGGGGATTTTGGGGGTGCTGGCCGACCAGGACACGCGGGTGGATTCGCTGTTCGTGGACTTTTTCGGACGCGCCGCCAAGACGCCCTCCGGGCCGGCCTGGCTGGCCCAGGCCACCGGCGCGGCCCTGGTGACGGGCTTCATCTTCCGGCAGCCTGGGGGGCGCTACCGCATGGCCTTCCAGAAGGAGATTCCCGTGCCCTCCAGGGACGAGCCCGGCGCCTCCCTGAAGGGCGTGGTGCAGGAATACACCCGGCGCACCGAGGAGGCCGTGAGGGCCCACCCCGACCAGTGGGTGTGGATGCATCCGCGCTGGAGAAGCCGGCCGGAAGAGGCGCCGGCGGACTCCCGGCCCGGCGACCGGGGCGGGGCGGGCGCGCAAGGGGAAGGTGCCATATGACGACCAGCCGTCCATTTCATGCCCGCCTTCCGCGCCTGGGCCGGCTGGCCGCGTGCCTCCTGCTGGCCGTGCTGCCGGCCTGTGAGAAGCTGCCTTCGCTTCCGGCCTCGAGCGGACCGGAAAAACCCAGCCTGGTCTTCGACGGTTTCACGGCCGAGGGCACGCGCCTGGGGGTGAAGCTGTGGGAGGCCAAGGCCGCCACGGCCCAGGTCTACAACGACAAGAAGATGGCCAAGGTGCAGGACGTCTCCATCCGGTACTTCCAGGACGGCCGCGTTGTCTCAAGGGCCCGTGCCGACGACGCCGACATCAACACCCAGACCAACGACATCCTGGCCTCGGGCCACGTGGTGCTGCAGGCCCGCAACGGGGCCGTGCTCTACACCAGCCGCCTGCGCTGGGACCAGAAAAGGCAGCGCGTCAGCACGGACGAGTACGTCAAGGTGGTCAAGGGCGACAGCATTTTGACGGGCAAGGGCCTGGTGGCGGACCGCCAGCTGGAGAACGTGGTGGTGAAGGAGGACGTGCGCATCTTCGCCCGCAACCTGGGGGCCGTGAAGAAACTGGGGGTGGACCTTCAGCCCACCCCCGCCCCCGCCCCGGAAGGGCCCGGCGGCGCGCCCGGGACGGAGCCGTGAACGGCGCCGGCGCCCCCCTCCGCGCGGCCCTGTGCGCGCTGGCCCTGCCCCTGCTGGCGGGGTGCGTGGCCAAGTCCCTGGCGCCGGACCGGGGCCCCCTTGCCTGGAAGCGCGCCCGGCCCACGCCCTCGGCCACGCCCACCCCGCGGCCCAGCTATCCGCAGGCCAGGCCCGTGGAGCCGGACCAGCCGGTGGTCATCCACGCCCAGAGCCTGCGCTACAACGCCCGCCTGAAGGAGACCTTTTTCAGCGGGGGCGTGCGGGCCCGGCAGGGCAGCACCACGCTGGACTGCGACGAGCTGGCGGCCCGCCAGAAGGGCGAACAGGCCCGCGCCGAGGGGCACGTGGTGGTGCGCGACCCCGAGCGCAAGGTGGTGATGCACGCCATGCGGGCCGACTACACCAACCGCCTGCGCGACGCCACCCTGCGGGGCGACGTGTCCCTGCTGACGGTGGACCCCTACGGGCTTCCCGTCACCGTGACCAGCCAGGAGGCCGAATACTGGGCCGACCAGCGGCGGGCCTGGCTGGGCGGGGGCGTGCGGGTCTTCCGGCAGGGGGTCAGCGCCACGGCCGGCAGCGCCGACTTCGTCCAGGACAAGGGGCTGACCCTGGAGCAGGGCGCCGTGGTGCGCATGGGCGCCAACCTGTTCTCCGCCGACAGCATCCAGATGGATTCCGCCAGCAGGCGGGTGCGGCTGCGGGGAGGGGTGAAGGCCACCTTCATCCCGGAACAGGTGGAAGCCCTCTCCAAAGAACGCTGAGAAATTCCCGTGAGGATCCGGATACCGGCACTGAAGCCGACCCCCTAGGAAAGGCCGACGATGAGTCCAGCCGCCGCCGAAAAGACGAGAAAGGTCCTGCGCACCGAGAACCTGGTCAAGACCTACCGGCAGAAGCAGGTGGTGAAGAACGTCTGCGTGGACGTGCGCCAGGGCGAGATCGTGGGACTGCTGGGCCCCAACGGGGCCGGAAAGACCACCACCTTCTACATGGTGGTGGGCATGATCAAGCCCGATTCGGGCAAGGTGCTGCTGGAGGAGCGGGCCGGATCCGAGATCCTCCACGCCTCGGACATCAGCCGCCTGCCCATGCACGAGCGGGCCAAGCTGGGCATCGGCTACCTGGCCCAGGAGGCCAGCATCTTCCGCAAGCTGAGCGTCGAAGACAACGTCATGGCCATCCTGGAATACCTCCCCTTGAGCCAGGAGGAGAGGGAAAAGCGCCTGCGCTCGCTGCTTTCGGAATTCGGCGTGGCCGCCCTGGCCAAGCAGAAGGCCTACACGCTTTCCGGGGGCGAACGGCGCCGCGTCGAGATCGCCCGGGCCCTGGTGCTGGAGCCGGACTTCATCCTGCTGGACGAGCCCTTCGTCGGCATCGACCCCATCGCCGTGCTGGACATCCAGCAGATCATCCGGGGCCTGAAGCGCCGCCGCATCGGCGTGCTGATCACCGACCACAACGTGCGCGAGACGCTTTCCATCACCGACCGGGCCTACATCCTCTACCAGGGCGAAGTCCTGCTTTCGGGCAAGGCCCAGGCCCTGGCCTCCAACGAAAAGGCGCGCAAGATCTACCTGGGCGAACGCTTCACCCTCTGAAGGCCCCATGCGCCTCCCGCTTCCCGCCCTGCTCCTCCTCCTCGCCTTCCACGCCCCGCGGGCCTCGGCCATGGGAATGCGGCCCGGGGCGCCTCCCGAACCCACGGCCGCCCTGGCCGGGCTCTACGGACTGAGCCGCGGCGCCGAGGCCGCCGCCCGGCTGGCCCGCCTGGCCCAGGTCTACCCCGGGGCCCGCCGCGACGAAGCCGGATACCTCTTCGAAACCCAGGACTACGCCGGAGCCTGCCGGGTGCTGGACTCCATCCTGGCCCCGCTGCCCGGCGGCCGCGACCCCCGCCTGCGCCTGCTGCTGGCCCGGGGCCTGGCCGACCGGGGCCTTTGGGCCCGGGCGCTCTCCGCCCTGGAGCCGCTCAGCGGCTCGGCCTCGGCGGCCTGCCGCCTGCTGCGCTGCGAGGCGCTGGAGAGGGTCAGCGGCGCGGCCCGGGCCATGCCGGCCTTCCGCGACCTTCTGGCCGGTTCCCCGGCCGGCCCCCAGGCCCCCCTGTGCTGGTGGAAGGCGGCCGAATGCTTCGAGGCCGGGGGCGACCTCGCCGGCGCCGAGGCGGCCTACAAGAAGGCCCTGGCCCTGGACAACAGCTACACCGCCGCGCACCGGCGGCTGGCCGGGCTGTACCTGAAGGAGGGGCGCTGGCGCGAC
>JAJYGY010000020.1 GCA_021790555.1 bacterium | reverse complement strand
GTAGCGGCCGAAGTGGGTGAGGTCCGGAAGCACCCAGTAACCGTCGATCACCATGGCCACCTTGCCGATGGTGAAGGGATCCTCCTCGCCGTACTTGTGGAACCCGGCCTGGAAGGCGTAGACCTCCTGGGCCCCGCCCAGCTCGTCGTAGACGCGGGTCATCCAGTTGAGGGCCTGGACGATCCTGGGGTCGTTGAGGGTGCAGCGCCGGCGGTCCGGGCTCATGAAGTGGCCGCCGTTCATCCAGCCGTACATGTAGAGCCAGGCGTCACCGTAGTTGGGGATGAAGCCCAGGCGGTCCAGGCGCCCGTCCGGCCCGCGCTTGGTCAGGGCCACGGCCATCTTCTCAAGCTCCTCCCAGGTGCGGGGCGGCTGGGCCCTGCCCTGGGCGTCCACGAACCCGGCCTGCTTGAGCATGTCCTCGTTGTAGAAGAGCACCCGGTCGTCGATCTCGCAGGGAATTCCGTACAGGCCCGACTTGCCGGTCACCGGGTCCTTGTAGGTGGCCTCCTCCCAGGACGAGGGGAAGTAGTCCTTGGGCTGGATGGCGTCGGGCACCTTGTCGGCCAGGTCCTTCTTCACGTAGGGGTCGAGCCTCTGGAAGACCCCCTTGGCGGCCCACTGGCTGACGGCGAAGCGGTCGAAGTAGATGACGTCCGGAGGCATGCCCCCGGCCACGCTGACCAGGAACCGGGTGGGGTCGGCCGTCTGGTCGCTGGCGGCGTTCTGCCCGCTGATGACCCTGTAGACGGGCTGGGAGGGGTCCTTGGCGTGGGCCTCCACGCTCTCCTTCTCGAACTCCTTCACCGCGTCGTCCATGGGCCCGGAGATGGGGCCTCCCGGCCCCATGTAGGTGATCTCCACGACCCCGGCGTCGGTGGCCCGGATGGACCGCGAGGGCGAAAGCAGCCACAACACCGTCAGGCAGAGCGCCGAGGCCAGCATGAATTTCCAGAGGCTCATTTTGTCTCCAAAGTGGGGCCGGGGGTGGATGGTTTCATTCGTTGGCGGGGGCCGGGGGGGCCTCCCGCGGGGGCCGTGTCCTGCCTATCTTCCAGACTCCGGCCTCGCCGGCCAGGGGAACCTTGCGCAGGTCGAAGGACCGGCGGAACTCCTGGGGTGAGGTGCCGCAGAATTCCTTGAAGGCCGCGTAGAAACGGCTGGCCGACTGGTAGCCCGACTCCAGCGCCACGTCCAGGATCTTCATGTCCGTGGTGGTGAGCAGCCTCTGGGCGTAGAGGATGCGGTGCTGGGTCAGGTAGTGCACCAGGTTCATGCCGCAGATCTTCTTGAAGACCTTGGTGGCCGAAGTGGGGTGCATGTCCACGGCCCTGGCGATGTCGGGGATGGTGAGCGGCTCGGAGAAATGCTTCGACACGTAGTCGGCTATCCTGGAGATCTTGTCGAAATAGTTGTGGTTCAGCAGGCCCGGCGCCGGGGGCCGCACGGCCGCCCGGCTGGGGTTCTGCTGCACGTGCAGGGAAAGCCGGCCCAGCCGCGCCTCGATCTCCAGCAGGGCCATCCGCTGCCGGTAGCGGTCCGCCGACTTCAGGTCCGAATGCCAGTTGGCGAAGGCCTTCTTGTCCACGGGAAACCACGAAGGGTCCCGCTCGATGATGGTCTCCCCCGCCAGGATGGCCTTGGAAAAATATTCCGGCATCTGCCATTCGATGAAGACCGTCAGGGGAATGGTCAGCCAGTTGATCACCGTCTTGGGCCGGCAACGGATGATCTGGTGGGGCCGGATGGCCCAGAACACGGTCATCTTGCCGGCCTCGAAATTGACGAATTCGCCCCCCATCAGCCAGGTTCCCATCCCCTGCTCGATGAGCATCACTTCGATCTCATTGTGCGAATGGGGCCGCGGCTGGGTGGTGGCGTTGCGCGTCTCGCGCAGGCTCCCAAGGCCGTTCACTTCGTACTGGATTTCCATCGGGCTGGCTGCCTTCATGTCCCCTGCCGAGCGAAGTGGTTAATGTAAACCAACCGTGCCGCCGCCTCAACCCCCTTCAGCGGCACTGGGCCTGCCGTACCACGTTCATGAAGGTGTCCGGGGCCAGCCAGCGCCCCAGGCTGTAATAGTCGTAGTTCCGGTCGATGCCGGTCCCCTCCCCCAGGTCGTTCCAGGTGGCCAGCACCAACACGTCCGCGTCCCGGGTGCCCGCCAGCACCTTTTCAAGCAGGTCCGGGCCCAGCACCATCCTGTCCGAGGCGGCGGGCAGGGCCCCGGGGTGGTCCCGGCCCACGCTGTCCCACTTCACCATGGCGTTGCAGAAGGTCCTGCCGTCCCGGGTGAAGCGGCTGACGCCTCCGGGGAGCGAAAAGGTGTCCCAGACGAACTGGGAATCGGCCACCCGGGGCATGCGGGGGTCCTGGAAGAAGGCCTTGTCCACCACCACGAAGGGCTTGACCCCGAAGTCGTTCTTGAACATCTGCTTCATGATCAGCAGCACCCCGGCCGAGTCGGCCAGGGGAAGCAGGGTGTTGGCGTTGTAGAAGTAGATCAGGGGCCGCCCGTCCACGAGGTACCAGTCCGGCCTGGGCACCTGGCTGAAAAAGGGCTTCCACTTGGACTCGTAAAGCTTGCGGGCCGCGTAGGCCGGCTGGCTCAGGTCGGGCGCCGCCTGCCAGTAGGGCCCGAACCACTTCTGGCCCCAGGCCGAGGTGTCGTCGAAAAGCCCCACCTTGACCCCGTCCCCCACCTGCCCCAGGGCCTGCGCCAGGGTCTTGACGCCCCCCTCCTGGATGTCCGGCCCGTAGGCGTTGGGCAGGATGAACTGCAGGCCCGCCCTGGCCGCGTCGGTCAGCACCCGCGCCCAGAACCCCGGATTGGAGGGCGTGTACAGGCCCGGCTTTCCCCGCCAGGCCAGCAGGGGGCTCGGCGTCTGCATGCCGTAGGCGTGGGTGCCGGCCCAGTCCATGCCGCAGTTGACCCCCCCGGGGCAGTGGAAGAAGAACATCACCACCGCGCCGACGTCGCGCTTGCCGGTCCTGGCGCAGGGCGCCAGGGGCGCGGGCGGTTCCTGGTCCCCGACCCAGGGGTCGGAATAGGAGAGCGCGTAGCGGGTCCTGCCGCTTTGCATGCACAGGGTGCGCACGACGTCCACCCTTCTCAAGCGCGGGTCGCCGCGCATCCTGGCGGCCCAATAGGCCACCAGGGCGGGGCTGGGCTCCTTGCCCGTCACCTGGCAGCAGGCGGCCCGCACGAAGGCCTCGGGCGAATTTCCCAGGTTGACGTCGATCACCGCCGCCTCGCGGCAGGGGCCCTGCCATTCGGGCCTCAACTGCCAGGCCATGGCCCCCGCCGCCGGGGCCAGCAGCGCCGCCGCGATCAAGCCGAATTTTAGGAAAGCAAGCCGCATCCCCGTCCCGATCCGTGTGTGTCAGAAATCCGGCCCTTGCGGGCGGCAAACGCCCTACCGGAGCACCGCCATCCTCAGCACCTTCCTCCCCGCCACGGCATCCCCGTCCAGCACCTCGAATTCCACGAAATAGACCCCGCCGGCCAGCCGGGTGGGGTCAAGCGATAGGGTGTCGCTTCCCTGGGGGGCGCTTCCCTGAAGCACCAGGCCGCCGGCCAGGTCGAAGACCAGGGCCCGGGCCTGTCGCCCGGGGGCCGGGGTGTAGTGGACCAGCACCCGCGTGTCGCCGGGCAGGACCGGGTTGGGGGCCAGCACCGCCCCCCCGGCGGGCTGGTCCCCGGCGACCGCCAGCAGCTCCACCTGGCGGCTCATCACCACCTGGGCGCTTCCGCTTCCCAGGCGCACCAGCTGGATGGTGTAGGTGCCGGATTCCAGGACCTTGCCCTGGGCGTTGGTGCCCGGCCAGGTCCAGGACGCGCTGTCCCCCACGCCGTCGCTGAAGGTCATGGAAACCCCGGCGGAGGCCGCCCCGATGCCGTAGGCCCCGGACCCCTGGGGAGGGGCCAGCGAGAAGCTGGTCATGGCGTGGCCCAGTGGGGCCAGGTCCCTCTGGTACACCACCTCGCCGGCCGTGTTGTAGACGGTGACGCTGTTCTGGGGCTGGGCGTCGATGACGGCGACGGGCCGGATGTAGTCGGTGACTTTGCCGAAGGAGTCGTGGGTTTCGACCTTGAAGTAGTACTGGCCGCTTTCCAGGATCTGGCCCTGGTCGTTGGTTCCGTCCCAGGACACGGCGTCCGTGCCGTTGGAGAGCATGCCGGGAAATTCCAGGAACACGGGCTTTCCGCTCCCCGCGGCCACGGAAGGGGCCGAAAGCGAGAAGGAGCCCGGCGGGGCCTGGCTGTTGCCCGAAAAGAGCTCGCGCACCTTCTCCCCGGCCGAATTGTAGACCTGGATGTCGATCTGGTAGGGCACCGGCACGGGCGTGAGGGTGATGGTGTCGGTGACGGTGATGGTGGGGGTACGGGAGGAAGTCGGCGTGGCCGTGAAACTGGGGCTGGCCGTGGCCGTGGCGAGATCGGA
>JAJYGY010000104.1 GCA_021790555.1 bacterium | reverse complement strand
TTGGGGTAGGCCAGCACCTTCTCGTCGTGGGGCCAGGGCGGCGGGGCCGGGGGCCGGGCCGCGGGAGGTTTTGGCGCCGCCGTGGCCGCGGGAGCGGCCGCGCCGGCGGGAGCGGCGGGCTTCGCGGCGGCAGGCTGGGCCGGAGGCGTCTTGGGTGCCTCGTTGGGATTGGCGGCGGGATTTTCTTCGGCCATGGGTTCCTCTTTCAGGAGATCATCGTTTTCGGCTTAGCGCCTTGCCAAAAGTCTGTTCGGGATCGGGCGTTTCCTATTCCGGCTTGGCATCCACGCCCGGGCGCAGGGGCCGGGCCAGCCCGCCGTCCTTGCGGATGCGCCAGAAGTGGATCGAGATCAGCAGCAGCGCCACGATGGGCAGGAAGATGCAGTGCAGCACGTAGAAGCGCAGCAGGCCGTTCTGGCCCACGATGGTGCCGCCCAGCAGCATGAAGCGCACGTCGCTGTTGATGCCGATGTGGATGCCCACCAGTCCGGGAAGCTCGTGGAAGGGCCCGGCATTTCCCAGAATGGGGGTGGCCCCGCCCATGTTGGTTCCCACGGTGATGGCCCAGTAGGCGAGCTGGTCCCAGGGCAGCAGGTAGCCGGTGAAGGAAAGCAGGAAGGTGATGACCAGCAGGATGACGCCCACGCCCCAGTTGAACTCGCGCGGGGTCTTGTAGGCGCCGGCGTAGAAGACGCGCATCATGTGCAGGATGACGATCAGCATCATGGTGTGGGCCGACCAGCGGTGCATGTTGCGAAGCAGGGTGCCGTAGGACACGGCGAACTGGAGGTCCTTGACGTTCTGGTAGGCCTGGTGGATGTCCGGCACGTAGTAGAACATGAGGAGCACGCCGGTCACGGTGAGGATGAGGAACAGCACGAAGGCGATGACGCCCAGGCCGAAGGTGTAGTAGGGCTCCAGCGAATGCTTGTAGACCTTCACCGGATGGATGTGCAGGAAGAAGTTGTTCACCATGACCGCCATCCGGCTCTTCTCGGTCTGGGGATACTCGTGGCGGAAGATGGAGAGCCAGATCTTGTTGCTCTGGATCTTCTTCATCAACTTTTCAAACCCAAGCCAGAACTTTTCCATCAGCCAGCTCCTCAAAAAGGCAAAAGCAGGATCAACTCCAGAGGTTCTTTTTCAGGAAGAACTGGTCCGCGTGGATCTGGGACGGATTGTTGGTCAGCACCGCCTTGTCCACCTGGATCTGTCCGTCCTGGGACATGGACACCCGGCAGCGGAACAGGGGCTCGGGGGCCGGGCCGGCCACCACGTTTCCCTCCACGTCGAAATTGGACCCGTGGCAGGGGCACTCGAAACGCCGGTCGTCCGGAACCCAGCGGGGAGTGCATCCCAGGTGGGTGCACTTGGCGTGGAAGACGAAGATCCCGTCCGCCTGCGTCACCACCCAGATTCGGAACTTGGTCTGCAGCCCGATGTACACCGTGGTCAGGCCGCCCAGCAGGGGGTAATCCTTGGGCCAGCCGATCTTGAACACCGGGTTGGGCTCGTAGAGCATGTTGGGGAACAGGAAGCGCACCGCCGCCAGGGCCCAGCCCCCCAGGGCCGCCGACAGCCAGGCCCAGCCCACCAGGTTCAGGAAGTCGCGCCGGCTGTACTGCCCCTCGGGCAGGGATCCGGGGGCGGCCGGCCTGGCCAGGGTCTTGGCCGGCGCGTCCGGGGCGGTGTCTTCTGCCATGTCGTCCTCTCCCGCGCGTGGAAACTTCCCTTTCAGGGCCTGCTCAGCGTTTCCGCATGGCGTAGGTCAGCGCTTCGAGCTCGCCGGCCAGGTCCACGTCCCTCAACAGCACGTGCTTGGGAACCACCAGCCTCACCGGCACGAAATTGAGGATGGCCGGGATCTGCGCCGCCACCACCTGGTTGGCGACCTCCTGGGCCGCCTCGGCCGGCACCGAGAGGATGGCGATCTCGATGCGCTTCTCCCTGGCCACCGCGGCCAGGTCGGCCAGGTCGTGGATGCGGATCCCTTCCAGCTCCCAGGAAATCTTGTCCGGGTCCGTGTCGAGGGCGGCCGTCACCTTGAACCGCCGCGAACCGAATCCGCGGTACATCAAGAGGGCCGTGCCCAGGTGGCCCACTCCGATGATGGCCGCGTTCCATTCCCGGTCCAGCCCCAGGATGGAGGTGATCTGGGCCTTCAAGTCCTGGATCGAGTAACCCACCCCCCGGCGGCCGAACTGGCCGAAATAGGCCAAGTCCTTCCTCACCTGGGCGGAGTTGATCCCGGTCCATTCCGCCAAACCCTTGCTGGAGATGGTCCCCTGGGTCTTGGCGACTTGTGAAAAAACGCGCAAATAAATCGATAATCTCCCTACCGTAGAAACCGGTATCTTGACTTTGCGCGTCATCCCGGCCCCCCTTTGTGAAATTTTACACATGTATAATCAAAAAACCTCGGAGCGTCAAGGAGAAATCCGGTTATCCACAGATCTTTTCTCAAAGCCACCGGCAAAGCAGGATCCCGCTTTCATAAAGCAGGATGGTCATGACGATGAAAATGGTCGGAGTGATGACCGGGTCCGGGGTGACGAACTGCGAAAGGATGATCAGCACCCCGTAAACCTTCAGCCTCGAGGTCCTGAACGTGGAGGCCGGGACAAGGTTGTAGTGGTGCAGGAAGCCCATCACCAGGGGGGCCTCGAAAGGCAGGGAGAAGACCAGGAGGAACAGGAAGACGAAGGAGTAGAACTTGTCGAAGGTGATCTGGGCCACGCCCCCGGCGGCCAGGCCGTACTGCACCAGCATGTGGACGGTCAGGGGCAGGAAGAAGAAGAAGGTCAGGCCGGCGCCCAGGGCGAAGAGGAGCACGCTGGCCAGGACGAAGCCGGTGTAGAACCAGCGGTAGCCCCGGTCCAGGGCCGGGGCGGTGAAGGCCACGAAATGGTAGGCCAGCACCGGCAGGCAGGCCGCCAGCGAAACCACCATGCTCACCTTGAACATCACCAGCATGGCTTCCAGGGGGTCCAGAAACACCAGGCGCATGCCCGGGGGTAGCAGCCGGGCCTGGACCCAGGCCGAGATGTCCATCACCCAGGAATGCTCCCAGCTGGGAAGGCCCATCAGCGCCCCGCAGACCAGCACCAGGATGGCCAGGCACCACAGGAACCTTCGGCGCAATTCCCCGAACTCGCTGAAGACGAAGCGAAGGAAGGGGGATTCAAAGAACGAGTCGGTGTCCATCAGGGGCCTTCAAGAAGGGGCGGGCGGAGGCCAAAAAAAACCGCTTCCCTTCCGGGAAGCGGTTGGTCCGCGGGATCCTTTCCCTCACCTCACTTGGCCGGGGCTTCCTTGTCGGCCTTTTCCGCCGCCTCATCCCGCGCCGGGGCGATCGGCTCGACCGGCCTCGCCGGGGCCCCCTGGATGGCGTTTTCGCCTTCGCGCTGGGCGGCCCGGAACTCCCTCATGAAGGAGCCCAGGCCCCTTCCGAACTCGGAAAGGCGCTTGGGATTGCCGAAGATGAAGACCAGCCCCACCACCAAAAAAATCCAGCCGAACAACCCGTGTTCCATGGCGACCTCCCTGAAAACCGAAAACCTCCAGCCCCTAGCCTAGCGCAAACCGGGCCCGGGCGCAATCCCCCCTCAGCGGGAAAGCACCCATTCCACCATCTTCTTCAGCTGGGCGTCCGTGAACTGGGGATGGGGCACCATGGGCACGGAACCCCAGTTGCCGGAACCCCCCGTCTTCACCTTCTTGACCAGGATGGGGATGATCCCCGGAAGCTTGCTGGCGTAGCGCGCCGCGACGTCCTTGTAGGCCGGCCCGATCACCTTGACGTCCACCGAATGGCAGGAGAAGCAGTCGCTTCCCTTCATCATGTTGTAGCCGTCGATGGTGTCCTGCTTGGTCCAGTATTTGGAGGCCTTGCCGGCGTTCTCCCCCGTGGGCTCGGCCGCGGCCGCGGAGGCCGCCTGCGTTCCGGACCCGCCCTGCTCGACCGGCTTGTAGGTGGCGCCGTTGTCGATCATCCAGGTGATCATGCGCCGCATGGTCGGCTGGGTGACGTTGGGGAAGGTCACGTGGGGGGGTACCGAGGCGGCCTTCTTGATCTTGGCCCAGTCGGCCAGGGGGGCGGAGCCCTCGCGCAGCTCCTTGACAAGCCCGTCCAGGTCCTTGGGGCCGGCCGACTTGTAGTGCTTGGCGATCTCGTCCAGCCCGGGCCAGGGAAAGCTGTCTTCCTGCCCCGCCACCGCGTGGCAGCCGAAGCATTCGTACTTGGCGAGCAGCTTGCCCGCGTCTGCCTGCTTGTCGTCGGCCAGCTGGCTGGCGCTTTCGGGCATGGGCATGGCCGGCTCCGCGGACGAGGACGGCTGACTGGAGGCCGGCTGGGGGGCGGGCGTGGGGGCGGCGGCCGGCGCGGTGTCGATCTTGGTCCCCGGCTTCACCGAAAGCACCCATTTCACCATGTCGGTCAGCTGCGCG
>JAJYGY010000379.1 GCA_021790555.1 bacterium | reverse complement strand
CTCCCCACCCATTGGGCGGCGGCCTGGCGGAAGGCGGGCAGGCCCGACCCCAGGGGGTACTGGTGGTTGGCGGCCTTGCGCGAGGACCTGTCCAGCGCGTTCAGCAGGACCGGCGGGGTGGGCCTGTCCGGGTCCCCCACTCCCAGGTCCACCAGGTCCACGCCCCGGGCCTGGGCCTCCTTCTTTTTCCTGTCGATCTCGATGAACAGGTAGGGGGGCAGCTTCTTGAGGCGTTGCGCGCGTTCAAAGTTCAAGTGGTTCTCCGAGTGCGTTGCTGGTGCCCGGCTAGCGGCTCCTCGCCTTCACCGGGTTTTTCAGGACCCCGATCCCCTCGATTTCAACCTCCATCACGTCGCCTTCCTCGACCGGGGCGATGCCCGAGGGCGTGCCGGTGAGGATCAGGTCCCCCGGTTCCAGGGTCATCACCGAGGAGACGAATTCCAGGATCTTCTGGGGCGGGAAGATCATGTGGGCCGTGTTGGACTTCTGCCGCACCTTGCCGTTGACCCGGCAGTACACGGCCAGGTTGGAGGCGTCCAGCCCGGCCACCAGCACCGGCCCCAGGGGGCAGAAGGTGTCGAAGCCCTTGGCCCGGGTCCACTGCCCGTCGATCTTCTGCAGGTCGCGCGCCGTCACGTCGTTGGCGCAGGTGTAGCCGAACAGGGCCCCGGAGGCCTTCTCGCCGGGCCGCACCCGCCGGCCCACCACCAGGGCCAGCTCGGCCTCGTGGTCCACCCGGGCGCTCTGGGGGGGCAGCAGCACGGCCTGGTCCGGGTCGGCCACCGAGGAGGGGGGCTTGAGGAAGATCTTGGGCTCGCGGGGCAGGCCTTCCTTCATTTCCTCGGCGTGGTCGCGGTAGTTCAGGCCCACGCACACCACCTTGCCCGGCCGGGCCGGGGCCAGCAGCTTCAGCTCCCCCAGCTTGAGGGGCCGACCGCTGGCCTCCTGCGAGACCCAGGGGGCCTCCTTCAGCTTCTGCACGTACCTTCCGTCCACGCGCCCCCAGGCCGGGCCGTCCCCGTCCTCGAAGCGCGCGAAGCAGAGCGTTTCCTGCGCCGTCTTGGTCATCAGGCCAACCCGAGCACGTCCTGCATGGAATAAAGCCCGCTCTTCCTGGAACGCAGCCACAGCGCCGCGCGCACCGCGCCCGAGGCGAAGTTCTCGCGGCTGTGGGCGCGGTGGACGAACTCCAGCCTTTCGCCCGGGCCGGCGAAAAGCACCGTGTGGTCGCCCACGATGTCCCCGGCGCGCACGGCGTGGATGCCGATCTCCTCGGGCGGGCGGCTTCCTTCCCTGGTGTGGCGCCCGTAGGTGGCCGCCTTGTCCAGGTCCCGCCCCAGGGCCTTGGCCAGCACCCGCGCCGTGGTCAGCGCCGTTCCCGAGGGCGAATCCTTCTTGAAGTGGTGGTGGGCCTCCACGATCTCCACGTCGAAATCCCTGCCCGTGGTCCTGGCCACCAGCGCCACGGCCTTCCACAGCAGGTTGACGCCCACGGAGAAGTTGCTGCTCATCACGCAGGCCCGCGACCGGGCGAAGCGCTCCACGCGCCTGGCCTGGGCGGCGTCCATGCCGGTGGTGCCGATGACCATCTTGCGGCCCATCTTTTCCGCCGCGGCCAGGTGTTCCAGGGTGGCCTTGGGGGTGGTGAAGTCGATCATCAGCTCGCCCTTGGAAAGGGCCGATTCCAGGTCCGATTCGATGATGACGCCCAGGCCGCCCAGGCCGGCCGCCTCCCCGGCGTCCCGGCCCAGCTGGGGGTGCCCGGCGTGCTCCAGGGCCCCGGCCAGCCTGGCCCCGGGCGCGGCCTGGATGGCCGCCAGGATGGCCCTTCCCATGCGCCCGCAGGCGCCCGCCACCACGATCTTCAGGGGCTGCTTGGTCGTCTTCATGCGGCTTTCTCCTTCACCAGCCCGTAGGCCTCCATCTCCTTCTTCAGCTTCTCCAGGTTGCCCGCCGACATCTCGCACAGCGGCAGCCGGAACTCGGCCTTGAGCATGCCCATCAGGGCCATGGCCGTCTTCACGGGGATGGGGTTGGTCTCAAGGAACAGCGCCTTCACCAGGGGCAGCATGCGGTAGTGGATCTCCCGGGCCTTGTCCACGCGGCCGGCCAGGAATTCCGACACCAGGGAGGCGGTGTCTCGGGGCGCCACGTTGGCCGCCACCGAGATGACGCCGCGCCCGCCGATGGCCAGCAGCGGCAGGGTGAGGCCGTCGTCGCCGGAAAGCAGGGCCAGCTTCCCTCCCGTCAGGTGATAGATGCGCGCCATCTGTTCCAGGTTTCCCGAAGCCTCCTTGATGGCCACCACGTTCCGCAGGCCGGCCAGGCGGGCCACGGTCTCGGCCTCGATGTTGACCCCGGTGCGGCTCTGGATGGAGTAGGGCACCAGCGGCAGGTCCACCGCCTCGGAGACGGCCTTGAAGTGGCGGAACAGCCCCTCCTGGGTGGGCTTGTTGTAGTAGGGCGCGATGAGCAGGGCCGCGTCGGCGCCGGCCTTGGCGGCCCAGGCCGTCAGGCGCACCGCCTCGGCGGTGTTGTTGCTGCCCGTGCCGGCCACGACCTTCATGCGCCCGCGGTTTGCCTGGATGACCGTCCCGATGACGCGTTCGTGCTCCTCGTGCGACAGGGTGGCCGACTCCCCGGTGGTGCCGCAGGGCACCAGCCCGGCCGTGCCCCCGGCGGCGTGGAATTCCACCATCCGCTTCAGGGCGGCCTCGTCCACCTTGCCGCCCTCAAAGGGGGTCACCAGCGCCACGAATGAGCCCGATAGGTCCACGTCCTTGTCCTCCCAGATGGTGATGAATGAATTCCCTTATTTGCCCAGGTAGGCGGGGATGGTCTCCCCCAGCACCAGGTCCTGCTGCCTTTCGCGGCGGCGGACCACCTGCCAGCGCCCGCCGTGGACCAGCACCTCGGCCGCGCGGGGGCGGCTGTTGTAGTTGCTCGACATCACGAACCCGTAGGCGCCGGCCGAGCGCAGGGCCAGGTACTGGTCCTGCGCCGGCAGGGGCATGCGGCGGCCCTTGGCCAGGAAATCGCCGGACTCGCACACCGGCCCCACCACGTCCACCTTGCGCGCCGGGGACCGGCTCCCCCGGCGCAGGGGCAGGATCTCGTGGTAGGCGTCGTAGAGGCTCGGCCGGATGAGGTCGTTCATGGCCGAATCCACGATGACGAAGGTCTTGGAGCGGCTCCGCTTCAGGTAGAGCACCTTGGTGAGCAGCACCCCGCCGTTGCCCACGATGAAGCGGCCCGGCTCCAGCAGCAGCTTCACCCCCAGGCCCTTCACCCGCGGCAGCACGGCCGCGGCGAACTGGTCGGCCGTGGCCGGAGCCTCGCGGTTGTAGATGATGCCCAGCCCCCCGCCCAGGTTCAGGGTGCTGACGGCGTGCCCGCGGCGCCTCAGGTCGGCGATCAGGCGGCCGGCCTTTTCCACGGCCTCAAGGTAGGGCTTCACCTGGGTGATCTGCGACCCGATGTGCAGGTGGATGCCCGTCACCTGGAGGTTCTTCAGGCGGCCGGCCCCGCGGAAAAGCCGGGCGGCGTCGGCCATGGGCATGCCGAACTTGTTCTCGCTCTTGCCCGTGGTGATGTAGGCGTGGGTGTGCGCGTCCACGTCCGGGTTGAGGCGGAAATCCACCCGGGCCCGCCTTCCCATCGCGCCCGCCAGGCGGTTGATGCGCTCGGCCTCGGGCCAGGACTCGATGTTGAACATGGAGATGCCGGCCTTCAGGGCCGCGCCGATCTCCTCGGAGGTCTTGCCCACCCCGGCGAAGATCACCTTGGACATGTCCGCGCCGGCCTTCTTCAGGCGGTAGAGCTCGCCGCCCGACACGATGTCGAAGCCGCAGCCTTCCCTTGCCAGGGCCGCCAGCACGGCCAGGTTGGAATTGGCCTTCATGGAAAAGCACACCAGGTGGTCCACCCCGGCGAAGGCCTTCTCCAGCCTGCGGTAGTGGCCCAGGATGGTCCCCAGGCTGTACACGTAGGTGGGCGTTCCGGCCCCGCTGGCCACGGTTTCAAGATCCACGTCCTCGCAGAAAAGGCGGCTGCCCCGATAACCGAATTCGTCCATCCCCCGGCCCGAAAAAGCGTTGAAATTCAAAGTGTTTTAAGTTCAAGAAAGGCTACATTAACATACTTTAAAATTTTTTCAAAGAATCGCTTTAAAAAATCCTTCCCCCGCCTCAGAAGCGCGTGTCCACGCCCAACTGCTGCATCTGGTCCTCGTTGACGCGCAGGCTGTAGCGGTAGTACAGGTTCCAGCTCTGGACCACGCGGGTGCTCAGCTGGGCGCCCAGGCTGACCTGGCCGAGCGTGGTGGAATAATAGGTGCTGGCCACCCAGGGCGCGTCCAGGCCCCCGCCCACCAGCATGCGGTAGAGCAGCGGCACGCGGATGTCGGGAAGGGCCATCGAGGATTCCATGCGGAAATCGCCCCGGTAGGAAAGG
>JAJYGY010000117.1 GCA_021790555.1 bacterium | reverse complement strand
CCTTCCCGGGGCGCTCAAGCTGGTCTCCGACTTTTCGGCCCTGGCCGAGGCCGGGGCCGTGGTGCTGGCCGTGCCCTCCAAGTTCATGCGCCCGGTGCTGGAGGCGGCCCGGCCCTTCTTCCGTCCCGGCCAGCTGCTGGTGAACGTGGCCAAGGGGGTGGAGCAGGACAGCCTGCTGACCATGTCCGAGGTCATCCGACAGGCGCTCGAGCCCTCGGGCAGCGGCTTCCGCTTCCAGCTGGTGACGCTTTCCGGCCCCAGCCATGCCGAGGAGGTCTTCCGGGGCGTGCCCACCACCGTGGTGGCCGCTTCGGACGACGAAAAGGCCTCGGCGCGGGCCCAGGAGCTCTTCACCACGCCCACCTTCCGCGTGTACACCAGCCCCGACCTGAAGGGCGTGGAGCTGGGCGGCTCGCTGAAGAACGTGGTGGCCCTGGCCGCCGGCATCGTGGACGGCCTGGACCTGGGCGACAACACCAAGGCGGCCCTGATGACGCGGGGGCTGGCCGAGATGACGCGCCTGGGCACGGCCCTGGGGGCCAAGGGCGCCACCTTCGCCGGCCTGGCCGGCATGGGCGACCTGGTGGTTACCTGCATGAGCCGGCACAGCCGCAACCGCTCGGTGGGCGAGCGCCTGGGCAAGGGCGAGAAGTGGGCCGACATCCAGAAGGGCATGGTGCAGGTGGCCGAAGGCGTGACCACGGCCGTGTCGTCCCGGGGCCTGGCCGAAAAGGCCGGCGTCGAGATGCCCATCTGCGCCGAGGTCTACCGGGTGCTCTTCGAGGCCAAGCCGCCCCGCCAGGCGCTCATGGAGCTGATGTCCAGGGCTCCCAAGGCCGAATAAGGCCCCTTCAGGCCGGCCCGGAAACAAAAAAAGCCATCCCCCCTGGGGATGGCTTTTTTTGTTTGAAGCCGGAGGGGAAATTCAGGACCCCGCCTGTCCTTTGTCCGGCCCGCCGTCGCCATCGCCGTCCCCGCCTTCCTTTTTCTTCTTGTCCTCCATCCTTCCCCAGAAGGTGTCGTTGGGCGTGGCCAGGGCCAGGCGGCGCTCCTGGTTGGCTTCGTTGAGGATGTTGGGCCGGCGGGCCGGCACCACCAGCAGGTCGTAGATCTGCTCCACGCTGCTCAGGTACTTCAGTTCGGCCACCAGGCGGTTGGTGCGCAGGTCCAGCACCACCACGCCGCTGTGGGTGGCCTCCTTCAGCACGGGCAGGTCGCGCGGGCCGTCGCCGCGGGCCTCGCGCATCTTGGAAAGGCCGATGAACATGTAGTCGCCGTGGAAGGCCACTCCCCGGGCCCAGCCCGGCACCCGGGCGATGACCTCGAAGGTGCCGGCGGCCGGGTCCACCTTCAGCACCTCGCCGGCCCCGGAATTGCACACGTAGAGCTGGCCCCGGTGCAGGCGGGGAGAGTGCGGACGGCAAAGGCCGTCCAGGATGACGCGGCCGCTGGGCACCTCCATCAGCAGGCCCACCTTGGTGGTGTCGTAGTCCCTCCAGGCGCCCTTCCGGTTGCCCGGGCAGAAGGCCGTGGCGTAGCGCGGCTCGCCGTCCAGGGCCATGCCGTTGAAGTGGCAGCGGTCGTTGGGGTCCAGCTCGGTGACGAAGGGCGGCATCCACATGGGGCGGAAGTTGAACTCGTCGTCCACCAGGCACAGGCAGGACATGCGCGTGTTGACCACCCACAGCCCGCGCGTCCCCCAGGCCATGTCGTGGACGTTCATCTGTCCGGTGTAGTAGCTGGCCCGGGGGAGGAACAGGGCGTCGTAGGTGTTGGGCTTGGGGGGGAAGGTGGGGGCCAGCTCGGGCGAGTTGGCCAGCACCACCACGTCGTTGATGGTGGCCACGGCCATCCTCCTGCCGTTCTGGGCCAGGCCCATGGCCGAGGGGAAGTCGCGGGCCACCTGGATCATGCGCTCGGGCGAGGTGGCGCTCATGAAGATGACCTTGCCGGCCTGGTAGGTGCTGATGGCGATGGAGACCCCCAGCTGCCACAGCAGGGCCGGCATGGAGGGTGAGAAGGTGCAGGCGAAGGGCGGCAGGTCGGGCTTGGCTTCGGTTTCGGACGGCATGTTCCCTCCAGGGGTTTGGGGCGACAGGGGATTATAGGTCCAGGCGAAGGCCCGGGCAAGGCAAAGGCGCGTGAAACGAAAAGAGCCGCCCCGGGGCGGCTCTTTTCGTTTCTGGATTTTGCCGGCGCCCTATGGATTGCTTCGAGCCTGGAGCTTGGCGCGTTCGGCCTTGCGGTTCTGCTTCCTGAAATTCGCGTCGGCCTTGAAGGCCGCCCTTACCTTGAGATTCTCGGCCTTGAGATCCTCATTGAACTGCCGGCGCTGGTCCCTGGAAAGGAACCGGGCCGAAGCCTGGTACTTTGCCTGGATGGACTGCAGGTCCTGCTTCAGCGAGGCGGCCGTGGTTGGGTCTATCCCGCCCCTTTTCTCGGCCTGGTCGATCCGGGCCAGGCGGTTCTGAATTTGCCGCTGCCAGGGGGCTGTCGTGTCTGCTGCGGCCTGGGCCGGGCCGCAGCAGAAGGCCAATGCCAGGGCCAGAAGCAGGGTCGTGATGGATTTCATGTCAGGTCTCCAGAGAATAGGTCCGGGTGCCGCTTCTTAATGGGTGATCACGACTTTCTGGAACACGGTGCGGGTGCCGCCGTCCTGGTAGTGGATGGTGGCCCGAAGCACGTACAGGCCGGGCGCCAGGTCGTCGGTGGACATGCAGGCCTGGCCGTCGCCGAAGTCGGCCGTGGAGACGCGCAGGCCCGCCACGTTGTAGACCTCCCAGGACGAGGAAGTGGCCGGCTTGTCGTAATACAGGCACAGGTCCTGGCCTCTCTTGACGGGCACGGGCCCGAAGACAGGGCTTCCGGTGGGAGAGGTGCCCTGCTGGGGGCCGGCGTTGGAGGCGGAAGAGCCCAGGAACCATCGCACGCTGCCGCGCTGCTCGCCCACCAGGATGTCCGGGGTGCCGTCGCCGTTGATGTCGCCTTCGGCCAGGGTCAGGTTGCCGTTGAACTGCCCCCCGTTGAAGGGGTTGGCCGAGGCGGTCTGGGTGAGGAAGACCGGGTTGGAAGCCGTACCGACGTTCTTGAGAAACTCAATGTGGCTGCCTTGGGTTGCGGTGGAGGTGGTGCTTTGTCTATAGGGATCTTCCGTCACCAGAGCGTCCTTCAGCCCGTCGCCGTCCACATCCACGAAAGCCACGCTGGGGGCGTGACTGTCGTTGCCGGCGCTGAACCCGTTGAAGGGATTGGCCGAACCGGTCTGGGAGACGAACTGGGGCGAAGTGGGCGTGCCCATGTTCTTGAAATAATAGATCTTCCCGTTGCTGGCTCCCACCACAAGGTCCTTGACCCCGGCGCCGCGCAGGTCTGCGAAAACCGGCGCGTAAGTGTCCCGGGTTCCGCCGCTTCCCACCGTGTCGCTCAGGTCCACGGCGGCCAGAGGGGAGTTGGGGCCGGTGAGCTGGACAAAGGCCGGGCTGGAGGCGGTGCCGGTGTTCTCGTAGAAGTCCAGGGCGTCCTTGCGGCCCACCACCAGGTCCTCCAGGCCCGTGCCGCTCAAGTCCACGAAGGTGGGGAAGGCGGTCCGGGCCGGGCTCTCGGTGATGCCGTTGAGGGGGTTGGCCGTGCCGGTCAGTTCCACGAAATCCGGGTCCGAGTTTCCGCCCTGGTTGACATAAAAATGAAAATTGCCCGAGTTGTCGTTGACAATGGCCTGGTCCTTGCCGCTGTCGTAAAGATCGGCCAGGGCCACCCGGGCAGGTCCGAAGACCTGGATGCCCTGGAGCAGGAAATCGGGGCTGGAAGGCGTGCCCGTGTTCTTGAAGAAGGCCAGCTCGTTGGCTCCGGGGGAGCTGGAGAATGAATAACTGGAGCTGGTTTTTGCGGCGCCCACGAAACAGTCCTGGGTCCCACTGTTGTCGATGTCCACGAAAGTGGGGTGGGCGTACTGCTCATACTCCAGTTGGTTCAGCGCGCCCACGGTCAGGGAGGTGCTTTGGGGGGCGAAGCTGGGTGCCAGGGCAGTCCCAAGGTTCTGGGAATATTCGATGACGTCGTGGTTATGGAAATTGTAGAGGCTCGAAGAGCTGTAGTGATTGCTGGATATGTAGGTCCCTTTGCCGGCCACCATGTCGAAGGTGCCGTTGCCATCCAGGTCCGCGAAAGTGGCTGTCTCCAACTCCGGCTTAAACGACCAGGTTCCGAGGCTGGAGGCCGTGACCGTGTCGGCCACGAAGTCCGGCAGGCTGGCCGTACCGGCGTTGCGGAAGAAGAGGAGCTCGTTCCGGTTGTAGGAGGAGCCACTATAATAATAGGACCCAGGACTGGGCGTTGAATGGAAGACGGAATTGTACTGGTCGATTTTGGCACTGACCATGAGGTCGTAGGTGCCGTTTCCGTCCAGGTCGACAAAATCAAGGTTGTGCACACGTTGCAAAGAGACGCGGATTCG
>JAJYGY010000211.1 GCA_021790555.1 bacterium | reverse complement strand
TTCCGGCACCCCGGCCACCTTGGCGGGCACCGCGGTCATCAGCAGGGTCGACACCAGGGGAGCCGAGCCTCCCGGGACGCACAGCCCCACCCTCTGGATGGGCCGGATGAGCTGGCCCAGCATCACCCCCGGCCGGACGTGCCGCCTCCAGGACGAAGGCTTGATCCGCTCCTGGAAGGCGGCGATGGAGGCCTTGGCGGCGCGCATGGCGGCGATGAGAGGCTTTTCCACCCTGGCGTAGGCGGCTTTCACCTGGGATTTCGGCACCCTCAGGGCCCTTGCCTTCAGGCGGGTGCCGTCCAGCCGGGCCGCGTGCCGAAGCAGCGCCCGGTCCCCTTCCCGGCGCACCGACTCCAGGATGCGCTTCACTTCGGCCTCCTGGCCGGGGCCGAAGGAGGGCTTCACCCGCAGGCTCTTCAGGAGCGCCTTCAGGTCGGACTGGCTTTTGACCTTCACCGTTTTCATGCCGCTTCCGCCTTTCTTTTCCTCAAGGTCCGTCCGGGGGCCGCACCTTGGTCCTGAGCCGCGGCCGGGACTGGTAATAACGCCGGGGGTCTGGCAGGGCCTTCAGTTCCTCGTCCTCCAGGGTTCGGCGCGGCCAGGTTTCCAGCGCCTTGGCCCAGTCCCGCTCGAAGGCGGCGGAAAAATCCAGGGCCAGCGAGGGGTCCTCCTGGACCAGCACGCACTCGTGGCTGACGCGCAGGCCGGTGTAGGTCCAGTTGGCGCTTCCCACCAGCAGCGAGCGGTTGTCGGCGCAGGCCACCTTGGCGTGCATGCGCTGGCCCGCCTCCTGGTCGGTGTCCATCCAGCGCACCGACACGCGCTTATCACCCAGGATCTTCGGCACCTGCAGGTTGCGGCGCTGGCCGGGGTCCAGCAGCAGGCGGATCTCCACGCCTTTGCCGGCCGCCCGCGCCAGGGCGCCCAGCACCTGGCGGTCGGTCAGGTCGTACATCTCGACGTCGAGCCGGAAACGCGCCTCGCCGATGAACCGCATCACGGCCGGAAAGCAGGAGTCTCCCAGCACCAGGCGGGGCGGCTGGGCCAGGGCCGCTGCCGAAAGCAGCCAGGCGGCCAGGCCCAGCCTGAAGGCGCGGCGGATCATGCCGCCCCCACCCTTTTGACGCGGGCCCCCAGGCGGGCCAGCTTCTTCTCCAGGGCCTCGTAGCCGCGGTCCAGGTGGTAGATGCGGCTGATCTCGGTCCTGCCCCTGGCCGCCAGGGCCGCCAGCACCAGGGCGGCGCTGGCCCGAAGGTCCGAGGCCATCACCGGGGCGCCGGAAAGCCGCCGGACGCCCTTCACCACCGCGCTGTTGCCCTGGATGCTGATGTCCGCCCCCAGCCGGGTCAGTTCGGAAACGTGCAGGAAGCGGTTTTCCCAGATGGTCTCGGTGATGACCGAGGTCCCCGGGGTGACGGCCATCAGGGCCATCCACTGGGCCTGCAGGTCGGTGGGAAAGCCGGGATAGGGCATGGTGCAGATGTTCACCGGCTTCGGGCCGCGCGCCGGCACCACCCTCAGCGCCCCATCCTCCTCCGAAAGCTGCATTCCGTGCAGGGCCAGCTTCTCGGCCACGAAGCCCAGGTGGTCCAGGCGCGCCCGCCGCACGCGGATGGAGCCCCCCGTGATGGCCGCGGCGCAGAGGAAGGTGGCCGCCTCGATCCGGTCCGGGATGACGGCGTACTCGCATCCGGTGAGCGAGGACACCCCCTTGATCTCGATGCAGTCCGTGCCGGCCCCCTGCACCCTCCCGCCCATGCGGTTGAGGAAGTTGGCGAGGTCGGTGATTTCCGGCTCCTGGGCGGCGTTGTGCAGGTAGCTGGTGCCCTGGGCCAGGGCCGCCGCCATCATCAGGTTGCAGGTGGCGCCCACGCTGGGTTTGTCCAGCACGATGCGGGCGCCTTTCAGCTTCTTGGCCGTGGCTTCGACGTAGCCGTGCTTCAATACCACCTTGGCGCCCAGGGCCTCGAACCCGGCCAGGTGCAGGTTGATGGGGCGGGCGCCGATGGCGCAGCCGCCCGGCAGGGACACCCGGGCCCTTCCCAGCCGGGCCAGCAGGGGCCCCATCACGTAGATGGAGGCCCGCATGGTCCTCACCAGGTCGTAGGGCGCCTCGCATCTCGAAAAGCCCCTGGAATCCAGCGAAAACACGCCGTCGGCCAATTCCGCCTCGGCGCCCAGGGTGCGGATGACCTGGCCCATGGTGCGGACGTCCATCAGGTCCGGAGCGCCGGTGATCCTGCTCCGGCCCTTCCCCAGCAGGGCGGCCACCATGAGGGGCAGGCAGGCGTTCTTGGACCCACTGACCTCGACCTCACCCTTGAGCTTCCGCCCGCCCTCGATGATGATCTTGTCCATATTCCACCTAGTTTGAAGAGCGGATGGTTATCCTAGCAAAAGGCCAAAGGGCAGGCAATGTTAAACCGGGCGCGCGGCCCGCGGCGGAAAGTCGGGGACAAAACACGGGGAAAAACGGCGGAAACAGGGAGGCTAGAAGGAAAAGCTGAGGCCGAAGCGGTGGGTGCCGCCCAGGCTGGTGGAGCTCATGGAAAACTGGTAGGCGTAGTCCAGCTGCCAGTTCTGGGCCTGGGCCGAAGCCCCCACCGAGACCTGGCCCCCGTCGTTGTTGGCGAGGATCTGCTGGTATCCGGCCCTGGCGCCGAAATTGCGGAACAGGCCCCACTGCAGGTGCTTGCCGTCGAAGAACCAGTGTTCGGCCCCCAGGTGCCAGGCCACCGGATTGAAGCCGCCGGAGGTCTGCTGGAAATCCCCGTCGGCCGCGAAAAGCGTGTCCTTGGTGAACTGGTAGGCCATTCCCGCGACCCCGGTGGTGGGGAGGATCTCCAGGGTGCCGGAATCCCAGTTGATGGAGGAGTAGAGGTCCCGGGCCACCAGGGCCAGGCTGAGGCTCTCGCGGGGCTTGATCATCACGCCCAGGTCGGCCCCGTAGCCGGTGGCGTTGCCTCCGCCCACCGTGGTGTTGTCGGAGGATTCGGAGAAATCCGAGGTGACGCGCAGGTACTTCAGGTTCCAGCCCACGGCGTACTGGGGGAAGTCCTGGTCGCCGGTCAGCAGCTTGGCGCCCGAATACATGAAGGTGTCCTCGCTGTACTGCTCCGGCGAGAAATTGACGTTGAAGTGGTTCCAGGAAAGCCCCAGGGCCCCGTAGGAGCCCTCGTCGCCCTGCGCGTAGGCCACGAAATCGCGGGTCAGGAAGCTCAGGGAAAACAGGTTGGTGTGGGCGAAGGTGGCCAGCCGCGTGTTCTTGTCGAAGAAGGCCATGCCGGCGGGGTTGGAAAACGTGGCGTTGGCGTCGTCGGCCACGGCCGCGAAGGCCCCGCCCATGCCCAGGGGACGCGTGCCCGTGTTCTCCGTGGCGAAGGCCCCGGCGATGGTGCTGGAGGCGCGCAGGCCGGAAGCCAGCGCCAGCGCCGCCACCAAAGCCGTCAGGACTGTTCCTTTAAACTTCATCATCCCACCTCGCGCCACGTAACTGATGCCGCCCCGAGCCATGTCGAAGGGCCCCGCTTATTTGATCAGCGCCACCGGCACGGTCTTGGTGCTGGTGGAGCCGGCCTGGTTCTTCTCCTGGTACCAGATAAGGTACACCCCGTTCTTCACCAGCACCTGGGCGTCGTTGGTGCCGTCCCACTGGAAATAGTACATCCGGGTGCCCGTGGCCGGGTCGGTGTCGTAGGTGTTGAGGCTGATTCCGTTGTTCACGCCCAGGCTGCGCACCACCGCGCCGGCGGTGTTGTACACGATGGCCTTCAGGTCCTGGGCCGAGCTGGTGTCGTAGTAGATCTTGGCCTCGCGGTGGACCGGATTGACGTCGTTGGGGTTGAAGGACCGGGTGGAATCGAAGGCCACCGAGGTCGGCGTGGAGACGGGCGTGGTGCTGCTGCTGGTCTGGTACATCACCGCCAGGTAGTCGGGCAGGGTCTGGCCGCTGGGAATACTCAACGTGAACGCGATTGGCCCCGTGTTGAGGGCTCCTAAAACTGCCCCGGATTCCTGCGCCCATGCCCCATTCTGATAGCCATAAAGCGCAACCGTGGAAGGTCCCACTCCCACCTGGGCTGCGTCAGTGCCATAGTAATAAATATTGACCGTTGTCGGAGAGGCCGACTGGAAGCTGACCCCTTGGAGTGGCGCGGTTCCAAAAAAGAGTTCCAAAGAATCGTCGTAAGCAGTCGCCGTAGAACTGAGATAAACAGGAAGAGGTTTCCAGCCCACGGGGGGTGACGCCATTGCGGAAGGAAAACCCGCCGACAAATCGGCAACCAGTATCGGCCCCAAGTTGCTCGAAGTGACCGTCACGGGGCTTACGATTTGCACCGCCACTTGGCTGCCTGCAGGACTGACGTGATAATCCGGCTGCTGAATAAAGATCAAATTGCCATTCCCAACAACGTTGAACCGCGCCGCGGTTCCTTGAACCTGGAATAATTGGCCTTGAGAATTTTGGCTTACCATTGTTG
>JAJYGY010000111.1 GCA_021790555.1 bacterium | reverse complement strand
ATATCGAAACCATAAAATTTTCTTATCCCAAATTCGCGAGCGGCCATTGCTGAATGTCCAATACCCAAGAAAGGATCTAAGACCACAGAATTTGGTGTGCATCCATGAATTTTTAGACAATTGAGAGCTAATTCTACAGGAAATGTAGCTGGGTGGGGACGCTCACGTTCGCGATTATTTATGGTGACATAGGGGATATACCAATTATTTCCTCTACACCTAAGGTCTTTTCCTCGAGTATGAGCCCAACGGCCAATATTGGATTTGTCCGAATAAGGAACGCCTAGAGCCAAGCGATCTAGCGGTGTGTCCCCCGACTTTGTAAGATGGAATACATATTCATGGCAATCATTTACAAAACGTTTTGAATGAATTGGTTTGAAATGACCAACCGAGAGAAGCCTTTTATCTCTTGTTTCAACGGAAATAGATTTTATCCAATGAAAAGTATTTTGTAGTGAAAAGCCGACATCGTTCTTCAGGGCCACAATTAGCTCGTGGGGAATTAGGGGATTTGAAGGTGAAGCCCCCAGATTCAAAAAAAAGGAACCTTGGTCTTTTAAAATAATTTTAACTGCTGAGGCCCACTCTCGGGACCACTGTAAATACTCGCTTCTAGTTCGATTGTCGTTGTAGTTTGAGTATCTGATTCCAAGATTATATGGTGGTGAGGTAACCACAACATCGACCGATTTCTTTGGTATTTCCCGCATGCCTTGGACACAGTCCTGAACCTTCATCAGATAATCTGGCTTCATTGGCATATCTCCTTAGCTATGTCTTGACCTAACGTACATAATCCCGTACATTACCAGAAAGGAGGCGCCATGACCACCGTTCCCATCACCCAGGCCCGGGCCGGGCTCTTCAAGTTGCTGGACCAGGCCGCCGAGTCGCACGAACCCATCCAGATCACGGGCAAACGCCACAACGGAGTGCTGGTGTCCGAGGAGGATTTCCGGGCCATGCAGGAGACGCTCCACCTGCTCAGCGTTCCGGGCATGCGTGAATCCCTGCTGAAGGCAAGGAAGGCCCCCCTGAAGTCCTATTCCAAAAAGAGGCCCTGGTGAACTGGCGGCTCCTTTTCAGCCGCCAGGCTGGAAAGGACGCGGCCAAGCTCAAAGGCTCCGGGCTTCAGGCCGGGGCCGACGCGCTCCTCGACGTCCTGGAGAAGGACCCTTTCCGGAATCCCCCTCCCTTTGAAAAGCTGGTGGGTGACCTGCGGGGATTCCATTCCCGCCGCATCAACATCCAGCACCGCCTGGTCTACCGCGTGGACCGGGATTCCCGCCGCGTGTTCGTCGAACGCATGTGGACGCACTACCAATAATTCTCAATGTCCCCGCAGGGCCTTCAGGTTGGCCGCCACCTGGGCGTTTTCCGGGGCCAGGGCCTGGGCCTGCTCCAGGGTGGCCACGGCCTCGGCCCGCCGGCCGGTGTAGTACTGGGCGATGGCCAGGTTGTTGTAGGGCTCGGGGGAGCGGGGTGAAAGCGCGATGGCCTGGCGGGCCGCCTGGATGGCGTCGGGGTAGCGCTTCAGGCTGTTGCACACCCCGGCCATGTCCGAATAGGCCTCGAAAATGGGGTGGATGGCGATGGCGGTCTGGAAGGCCTTGAGGCCCTCAAGGGGCTTTCCCTGGTCGCACAGGTAGATGCCCCAGTAGGTCCAGGCCTGGGGGCGGCTCTGGATGGGCGCGGCCTGGATGGCCAGGCGGTAGTAGGGTCCGGCGTCGGCGGGGGCCTTTTTTCCCAGGCCGCGCAGCCAGTTGGCCAGGTTGAGGTAGGCCGTGGTGTAGTTGGAAAGCATGAACTGGGTGGAGGGGTTGACCTCGTCGATGTCGGCGCTCCAGTGGCGCGCGCGCAGGGCCTTCATCAGCCCCAGCGCCCGCCTCCACTGGGCCGGGGTGTCGGGGGCGAAGTATTCCGAGGCCAGGCCCGAGGGCGTGAGGAAGGCCTCGCCCTGGGGGTAAAACTGCTTGAGCACGTCGTGGAACATGGAGCAGTAGAGCGGCCGCTTCCCCCGGTTGGCCGCCAGGATCTGGCCGACCGCGGCGGTGAAGAGCGGGCCCGAGGGCGGGTAGGCCAGCGGGTTGAGGGTCAGGCGGGCGTCGGGGTGCCGGAGCTTGGCCTGGTCCACGCCCCAGGGAAGGGAAAGGAAGATGTCGGTGAGGTGGTCCAGGTCCGGCCGGCGGCCCTCCACCCGCTGCAGGTAGTAGACCGGCATGACGTTGAAATCCCCCTCGGCCAGGCACAGGGCCCCCCGCTTCATCGAATCCATGAAATCCAGCCCGTAGTCGTAGGCCCAGAACTGGCCGCGTTCGTCCACCCGCCCGAAGTTGCCCCCGAAGTTGAAGGCCGCCAGGCCGGCCCCCAGCGCCCCCACCAGCAGCAGGGCGGCGGAGCGCCGGCGCGGCGCCGCGCCGCGCGCGGCCAGCAGGCCCAGGGCCATCAGCCCGGCCCCGGCGCAGAAGGCCTGGGCGAAATAGGCGGGGATGAGGAAGACGTCCAGGATCCAGATCATCTCGCTCTTGAGGTGGAAGTAGAACACCAGCGCCAGCACGAAGAAGCCCGCCAGGCTGGCCATGAAGGCCGCCCAGGCGCGCCGGCCGCTTCGCCACAGCCAGGCCAGCCCGGCCAGGGAAAGGGCCCAGGTGAGGGGCCCCAGGTCGGTGACCAGGTGCCACAGCACGCGCCGCCCCTGGGCCGCCACGGTGCCCCACTGGCGCCAGGCGTCGGCCCAGGCGCCCCTGCCCACGGCCGCGGCCATCAGCGCCTTGACGAAACCCACCTCCATGTCGGTGTACTCCTGCCGGAACAGCACCCACTTGAGCTGGGCCCAGCCGGCCGGGTGGCCCCAGTCCATCACCGGATCCAGGGCCGAGCGCAGGGGCAGGTAGAGGTACAGGCTGAGGCCCGCGGCGAAGAGCAGGCCGGCCATCCACAGGGGCCGGGCCAGGCCGCCGCCCGAGGGCAGGCGCGGGTCCACGGACACGCGGCGCAGCAGCAGGAAGCCGAAAATCAACGTGGAGGGAAGGAAGAAGACCTGGGTCTCCCAGTGGTTGGACAGGCCCAGGCCGAAGGCCAGGGCCAGGGCCAGGAACCAGGGGGACCGGAAGGCCCGCAGGCGCGAGGACTGGGGCCGGGCCAGGCGGGGCGCCAGGCCGGACTCCCAGCCCAGCAGGCACAGCACCAGCAGGCCCAGCAGGGCGGCCTGCAGGGTGTAGATGCCGCCCTTGGAGGAGAGGCACTGGCTCCAGAAGGTCCTTGAGAAGGCCAGCAGAAGGGTGCCGCCCAGGGCGGAAAGCCCGGCCAGCCCCCCGGCTCCGTGGCCGGTCCCTCCCGGGGCCGCCCGCAGCAGGACGCCGCGCAGGGCCAGGAAGAGCAGCACCAGGGTGAGGGAACCCCACAGCGCGGCCATGGCGTTGAGGCGGAACCCGGGGTTGCCGCAGGGCACCCAGCTGAAGAGGTGCCCCACCAGGGTGTCCAGGGGGTAGCCGGGCGGGTGCTGGATGCCCAGGGTGACGCAGGAAGCCGTGGTCTCGGGCGAGTCGTCGGCCGCGAACACCGGGTTCAAGGTGCGCAGGTAGACCGAGAAGGCCGCCAGGAAAAGCGCGGCGCACAGCAGGCTGGTTCGCTTCATTTCGCGGTGGTCTCCTTCCTTCAGCGCGCCGCCTTCAGCATGGCCCGGGCGTTGGCGTTGGAGGGGTCCCTCTTGAGCAGGGCCTCCAGGTAGGGGCGGGCCAGGCGCTTCTGCCCCATCTTGAAGTAGGTGACGGCCATGGCCATGGCGGCGTCCGGGTTGTCCGGGGAAAGCAGCAGGGCCAGGCGCAGGTCGGTGAGGGCCTCGGGGAAGCGCCCCAGGCTGCCCAGGCAGGCGGCCTGGTTTTCCAGCATTTCGGCGCGGTCCACCCCCAGGTCGGCGGCCGCCTGGAAGGTCTTCAGCGCGTCCGCGAAGCGACCCTGGCCCCACTGGGCCCGGCCCAGGGCGGGCCAGGCCTGGGTGAAGTTGGGCGCCAGGCGCGTCACCGGAAGCAGCACGGCCTCGGCGTCGGCGTCCTGGCGCAGCTGCAGGTAGGCCAGGCCCATGCGCACGCGCGTCTCCATGTCCCAGGGGCGCAGCTTCAGGGCCGCCTTCCAGTCGCCGACCGCGTTCTGGGTGTAGCCGCGTTCGGCCTGGCCCAGGGCGTAGGCGTACCACAGGCGGCCCTGGTCGGGGTCCAGGCTGAGGGACTTCATGACGGCGTTGTCGGAAAGCAGCCAGTGCTTCAGGCCCATCTCGCCCTTGCCGGTCCAGTTGAGGGCGTCCACGGGCAGGGAGCGCTCGGCCCGCCAGGCCATGCCGGCCCACAGGGCCAGCAGCAGGGCGAAGCCCAGGCGCCGGCGCCAGGTGGGGGCGGCCTCCGGCGCCGGGGGCGCGGGGTCCTTGCCCGCCTCGCGCAGGGCCAGGGCGGCCAGGGCCCAGGCCGCGGCCTGGGTGGGCA
>JAJYGY010000107.1 GCA_021790555.1 bacterium | reverse complement strand
CCGAGCACGACGCCGGCACCCTTTTCAACGTGGGGCTGGCCTGCAAGATCATCAACGGCCAGGTGGTGCCCGCGGGCGCCACTTTTTCCTTCAACCACTGCCTGGAGAAGAGCGGGGCCCACTTCGAGGAGGGCCGCAGCATCCTGGACGGCCACTACGTGTACACCCACGGGGGAGGCTACTGCCAGGTGAGCACGGCCCTTTACAACGCCGCCCTTCTGGCCAACCTGCCGGTGGTGGAACGCTATCCCCACAGCCTCTACGACCCGGCCGACGCCTACGTCCCGGCCGGGGAGGACGCCTCGGTCAGCCGCTATCACGGTGCCGATTTCCGCTTCGTCAACGACACCCCCCACGCCATCACCATCAGCACGCGCCAGGTCGGCAAGGAGGTGGTGGCCGAGATCTGGGGCCGGGCCAGGACCCGCAAGCGCTGGATCACCACCAAGATCCTGAAGGTGACCCCCATGCGGACCCTGGTGCGGGTCTCGCCCGCCCTGGCGCCCGGGCGGCAGGAGCTGAAGCGCGAGGGCTTCCAGGGCCTGCGGGTGCAGCGCTTCATCCACTGGATCGACGACAAGGGCGACACCCGCAGCGCCAGCCTGGGCATCGACCGCTACAACATGATCTCCAGGATCCTGCTGGAGGGGCCGCCGGCCGCGGTGACCTCCACGGCTTCGGCCATGGCGTCCGGTGTGAGCCCCACCTCGGGGACCGGCCTTGGAGGCCGCTGAAGCCCCCGCTCCCCGGCCGGGGCGCCGGCGGACCCTGCTGCCGGCCCTGCTGGCCAGCGCGGCCCTGGCCGGCCTGCTGGTCTGGCACCACCGGAGGCGCGAGCGCGCCGCCCGGGACAGGCAGGCCGTGCTCTCCTACCTGGACGGCCCGCTTTCGGACTACATGATGGCAGCCAGCCGGGGGCTGACGGCCCTGCTTTCCAGGCCCGGGACCGGCCGGGCCAAGGGACTTGCCGGCGCGTCGGCGTATTACGCGCGCTCCGTGACCGACCTGGAGGCCCTGTTGAAGGGCATGCGGCCCGACGCCTGGAGGGAGCACCTGGCCTCCACCCTGCCGCTGCTGAAGGACATGGCCGCGCGGGCGCGAGCCTGGCCCGCGGCCGGGCCCAGGGACCTGCCGGCCCTGATCCAGGGGGAATCCAGAAACCGGATGGAGCTTTGGGCCGCCCTGGAGGCACTCAAACCGCGCGCCTTCCGGGAACTGGGTTTCAGTTTCAACGACCAGCTCGAATGGAACGCCTACCTTTACAGCCTCAAGGGGCAGCTTGAATACGCCCGTCAGGCCGTGGCCAAGGCCCGCCAAAAGCCTTGAGAAGGGTCTCCGAAACCCATCATTTCAGTGCGTTTCCTGCCCGTATTCCGAAACACTGTCTCTTGACAAGAATACAGCCCTCTGGTACGCTTTTATAAAATAAATTCATTTTTCATAAAGCGTTTCTGGGAGGTTGGCATGAATCGGCGATGGGGGGGGCTTCTGGCCGCGACGGCGCTTCTGGGCTTGTGTCGGGCCTCCTGGGCGACGGACTACACCAACGAAGTCCTGCAGATCGGGGTGGGAGCCCGTCCCCTGGGCATGGGCGGCGCCTTCGTGGCCCTGGCCGACGACTCCTCGGCCGTGTACTGGAACCCGGCCGGCCTGACGGCGGTGAAGCATATGGACGTGCAGGCCGTCCAGGAAGGCCGCCAGTACGACAACCTGAACCTCAACAACGACGTGGGCAGCCGCTACACCTTCGTCTCCGGGGCCATGACCGTGCCGCGCATGGGAAGCTTCGGCATGGGCTTCATGCGCTTCGGCGTGCAGGACATCCCCTACGTGCCGGACCAGACCCTCAACGGCACGGCTCCCATCGTGGGCAACAGCTTCCAGACCCAGGATTTCGCGGTGATGGGGGCCTGGGGCAACCAGTTCTATCCGGGCATCCGGGCCGGCCTGGGCGTCAAGTGGCTCACCGGCGGCACCATCGGCCTTTCCTCGGCCTCCAACGGCGCCCTGCAGGACGCCGGCTACAACTACTACGGCGCGGACCTGGGCCTGATGGCCGACATCGGGCACTTCACCTCCACCCTGGAAGGCCTGTCCTTCGGCGTCAACTTCCAGGACATCCTCAACAGCGGGGTGGCCTGGCACGGAACCCCCACCAACCCGGTGGAGACCGTGGACATCAACCCCAAGACCGGCCTGGCCTACACGCCGCCCCTGGGTTTCCTGAAGGACTCGGACAGCAAGTGGACCATCCTGGCGGACGTGGACCCCAAGTACAGCCCGGACACGCTCTTCCACTACGGCACGGAATTCTGGTACAAGGACACCCTGGCGCTGCGCGGCGGCGTGCGGGTGTTCGCGGGCGGCCTGCAGAGCGACGAGTATTCCATGGGCGCCTCGGTGCGCATCTTCTTCCTGCAGGTGGACTACGCCTACATCAACTACGAGCTGACGCCCATGCAGTACCTGAGCCTGGGAGCCACCTTCTAGAAGGCCGCCTCCTTTTTCCCGCCAACCCCGCCCTTTTGGGCGGGGTTTTTTGTGTACCCGGAGGCCCCCGTGACGGCGGAAGCTAAAATCCTGGGCCTGGTCTTCGACCCGGCCTGCCTGGGCCACGAGCAGGAGGACGGCCATCCCGAGGCGCCCGGACGCGTGCTGGCCGTCCAGGAGGCCCTGGAGGAGGCCGGGCTGGCGGAACAGGCCCTGGCCCTTCCGGCCCGGCTGGCCCGCTCGGCCGACCTGGAACTGGTCCACGAGAGGGACTACGTGCGCCGGGTGGAGGAGGCCTGCGCCCGCGGGCCGGCCGTGCTGGGGCCCGACGTGGTGGTGTCTCCGGGGAGCTGGGACGCGGCCCGCCTGGCCGCCGGGGGGGCGATGGCGGCGGTGGACGCGGTGCTGGAAGGCCGGGTCCGGCGGGCCTTCTGCAACCTGCGCCCGCCCGGCCACCACGCCCTGCCCGGCCAGGCCATGGGCTTCTGCGTCTTCAACAACGTGGCCCTGGCCGCGCGGCAGGCCCTGGCGCGCCGGGGACTGGAAAGGGTGCTGATCGTGGACTGGGACCTGCACCACGGCAACGGCACCGAGGAGATCTTCTACCGCGATCCCGGGGTCTTTTACTTCAGCGTGCACTGCCACCCCTTCTATCCGGGCACGGGCTCGGCTTCGCGGCGCGGCGCCGGGGCCGGGGAGGGGAGCAACCTCAACGCGCCGCTTCCGCCGGGCCGCGGGGATGACGCCATGCTGGAGGCCCTGCGGACCGGGCTCCTGCCCGAGGCCAGGCGTTTCCGCCCCCAGATCATCCTTGTCAGCTGCGGCTTCGACGCCCACCGCGACGACCCCCTTTCCGGGCTCTCGGCCACCGCCGCTGGCTTCGGCGCCATGACCCGCCTGGTCGTGGACCTGGCCCGGGAGTGCTGCCAGGGCCGCCTGGTGTCGGTGCTGGAAGGCGGCTACGACCTGAAGGCCCTGGCCGAATGCGCGGTGGCCCACGTGCGGGAGCTGGCTTCCCCGGATTGATTTGGGATGACAAACCGGGAAAGGAAGTGTAATATCTACATGTGAGAACGGTTTCACACGAGAAAATGTTTAAAAAATTGGAATTTCAATCGTTTTCATTTGAGTGGGAACGTTCTTTGTTTTAAAGGGGGTCCCATGAAATCAGACTATTCCTTTGATGAAGAAGGCAGGTTTGTCATCGAACAACCCTGGGAAAAGCGTCCCTTTGCCAGTTTTTTGCCCGGCATCGCCGGCCTGATGGGGACTCCCCTGTGGGTATTCTATGTCAACCGGGGCCAGGCGGTCAGCAGCTTCGGCATCCAGGACAAGGATCATCCCATCCTGGAGTTCCAGCCCGCCAACCGGGCCTTTCAGCAGGTGGCTTTCAACGGGTTCCGCACCTTCCTCAAGGCGCGCCGGGGCCGGGAGGAGTCCTTCCACGAACCCTTCTCCATGCCGGCCGGCCGGGGCGTCCGTTCGTCCATGGTCATCGGCATGAACGAACTTGTCCTGCGCGAGGACGATCCGGGTTCGGGACTGTCGGTGGAGGTCGCCTACTTCACCCTGCCGGGTGAGGATTTCGCCGCGCTGGCCCGCCGCCTGACCCTGCGCAACACCGGCACCGGCGCGGCGCGGCTGGAGGTCCTGGACGGGCTTCCCGGCGTGGCGGCCCACGGGGTGAACAACGCCCAGCTGAAGGAATTCGGCCACACCCTGGAGGCCTGGATGGGGGCGGAAAACCTGGACAAGCGGGTGCCCTTCTTCCGGGTGCGGGCCGGCGTGGAGGACAAGGAGGAGGTGGAGGCCGTGGAGGCCGGCCATTTCGCCCTGGCCCTGGCCGCGGGCGAGCGGCTGGCCCCCCTGGTGGACCGCACCCTGGTCTTCGGCCAGGACCTGTCCCTCGTCCGGCCCGAGGGCTTCTTGAGGAGGCCCCTGGAGGCGCTGCTGGGGGAGGCCCAGGTGGCCACGGGCCGCATGCCCAGCGCCTTCTTCGGCAGGCAGGTGGAGCTGGCCCCGGGCGGGGA
>JAJYGY010000042.1 GCA_021790555.1 bacterium | reverse complement strand
GAGGTCCTTGTCGCCGATGCCCTGGTTCTTGATCCACAACACCTCGCTGACCGGCACCTGGTATTCCCTGGCCAGCCCGGCGTAGGGGCTTGCCGGAGCCTGGGCTGCCTGGGAGCCTTCCGCGGCAGGGGCCTGGGCGGAGCTTCCCGAATCGGCGCCGGCGAACACGATGCGCGCCACCAGGCTGCTGTCCAGCTTGCGCTTCACTCCGTTGGCCATCAGGGTCACGGTGTCCTTGCGGTAGTCCACCACCTGGCCCCTCAGCACGGATCCGTCCTTCAGGTACACGGTGTCCAGCGGCGCCGTTGCCGCGGCGCCGGCGTCCCCGGCGGCGGCCGTGTCCGCGGCCCGGACCGGGCTTCCAAGGCAGGCCAGCCCCCCCAGGAACAGGGCCGCCAGAAGCAGATGTCTCATGGCTTCCTCCCAAAAAGCGCGCCTCCGCGCGGGTTCCACGCCCCTCCTTGCGGCGCTTTCACTGGGCCGCGGCGTCGAAGCCGCTCACCCAGCTCTTTCCGTACGCATCCGTGGCCGTGACCGTGAAGTGGACGCTGCCCCCGCCGGGCTTGAAGGCCACCTCGTAGGAATAGCCGTTGTTGAGGAACACGCCGTTGGAATCCACGGCGTACCCCGCCGCCGTGTCCCCGGGGTGGATCTCCTGGCCCTGGGGGCCGTACACGGCCTGCGGGCTGACCTGGGCCCCGGTGGTGAGCGGCTGGGCCGCGGCCGGGTCGCCCGAACTGAGCGCGGCCGTGACCGTGGCGAAGGTGCTCTGCCGCCCCACGTTCTTCAGGTACACCGTGAATCCGTCCACCGAGTTTCCGCTGGAATCGGTCCTGACGTACTGCTCCTGGACGCCCGAGACCGCCAGCTGGGCGCCGGACTGGGTGACGCCGAAGAGCGGCTGGCTGTACAGGCTGGTGGGCCCGTGGTCCGCGCAGCCGGCTGAGACCAGGGCCAGGCCAAGCAGCCCAAGCAGGGCCAGGACCGAAAACCCGGCCGCCCCGGCCGGACGTTCAGAGGCCGAATTCATAGAAGGCCCCCAGAGTGAGCGTGTGGTATCCGGTGTAGGAATAGGACATGTCGTAGGTGTAGCGCAGGTCCAGGCCCAGGCCGTGGTCCTTCACCTTGGCCCCGGCCACGGCCATGAAGCCGTTGTTGCCGTACACCACCGACCCGGCGGGCGCCACGCTGTCGTCCGCCTCCAGCGAGCCGAAGCGGCCGCCCGGCCCGGCGTAGAGGATGAAGTGGTTCCCCAGGCGCAGGGGATACACCAGGCTGAAGTCCGTGCCCGTGTAGATCAGGCTCTGCAGGTCGCCCAGGCCCGAGACGTCCTTGCCCCAGGCGTCGAAGTCCACCAGCAGGATGTCGTTGAAGCTCAGGCCCAGGGTCAGCCCGCCCACCTGGCCTCCCAGGGCGCTCTGGAAGCTGCTGTTGATGGGGAAGAAGGACTTGTAGCCCAGCGACATGTCCACGTGGAAGAAGGGAAGGAAGCCGCCGTAATAGGCCCCGTAGCTGGGCACCTGCTGGCCGTCGGACCCCGGCATCTTGGGGATGACCTGCCCCTCTTCGGCCGCCTGCTGGGTGGCCAGGTCGGGGGAGGGGGCCGTGGGGACAAGCGCCTGGGTCTGGAAATCGGCGGCCGTGAAGTCCGAGGCGGGCAGGACGCAGTCCCCCTGCCAGATCTTGGTGTCCTTGGGGTCCAGGAGGACCAGGCGCAGGGAGACCTTGTCGCCCTGGCGCAGGTAGTCGCCCGTCAGGAGGGCGTCGGCCTGGGAGGGGTCCTGCCCGGCTTCCAGGGCCTGGCGGCTGGTGGAGCGGCGCAGTCCGGAGCGAAGGCCCTGTTCCACCTTGCCGCACAGGGGCGAGGGCAGCCCGCTGGTCCTCTCCACCAGGCCGCCCACCGCGATCTTCTGGAAGGCCGGGCCGACCGCGTGGTCCATGGCCCGCAGGGCCTTGTCCAGGCCGGACCGCATGTCCGCGCCGGCCAGGCCGGGCAGGGAAAGGCACAGGGCCAGGGCGGCAAGGCCCGGCAAACACGCCAATTTTTTCATACCATCCTCCCGCCAGGGAATTCCGGGGCCGGCAAGTTCCACCCGGAAAGGACGCTTGAGCCGGGCCGGGGTTCCGGCCTCCGCCTCCGCGCCGGCCTCCCCATTGGAGGGTGTGGGGGGTGGCCGGCCGGGGTGGACAGCGGCCGCATGGAAGCGGCCAATTCAATTCTAGCCGGGACCGGCCCGAAGGAAAGGCCGTTTCTGTTACAAATTGTAACTCAAAGCCGCCGTTTGTTTCCAGACGGGGCAAAAAAAATCCCGGCCCCGCGTGGGCGGGGCCGGGACCATCAAGCCGCTTCTCCTGCCGGCTCTTTAGTACTGGAACAGCATTTCCCGGTACTTCGGGAGGGGCCAGGTCTCGTCGTCCACGTAGCCTTCCAGGGTGTCCGCCGCCTTGCGGACCCTGCCCATGGCCGGGATGACCTGGTCCTTGAAGGACTGGGCCACGTGGTGCAGGCTGGATCCCTCGTTGGCCTTGCCGATCAGCTCGTCCAGCTCCTGGATGGACTCCACCAGTTCGTTGGACAGCCCGGCCACCTTGTCCAGCACCGAGACCAGGCCCTTCTGCGAGGCCGACGACACGGCCTTGGCGGCCTGGATGGTGCCGGCCAGCTTGGCCTGGTAGGAGGCCGTCGCCGGCAGGATCTGGTTGCGGGCGATGTCCACCACGGCGTTGGCCTCGATGTTGAGGACCTTGACGTAGCGCTCCCACATGATCTCCTCGCGGCTGTCGTACTCGCGGGGATTGAGCACCTTGTACTTGGAGAAGAGCTTCTTGTATTCCGGCTTCTCCATGGCGCGCAGGGCGTCGGGCGTGGAGATCAGGTTGGGCAGTCCGCGCTTGGCCGCCTCGGCGTGCCACTCCTTGGAGTAGCCGTTGCCGTTGAAGACCACGCGCTTGTGCTCCTTGATCTCCCTCTGCAGCACCGCCGTCAGGGCCGCGTTGAAGCCGCCCTTGGCCTTCTCCAACTGCGTGGCGATGTTGTCCAGCGACTCGGCCACGATGGTGTTGAGCACCGTGTTGGGCCAGTAGACCGGCTGGGTGGAACCCACCGCGCGGAACTCGAACTTGTTGCCGGTGAAGGCGAAGGGCGAGGTCCGGTTGCGGTCGGTGGCGTCCTTGGGCAGGGGGGGCAGGGTGGAGACGCCCAGCTCCATCACGCCGCCGCTCTTGCTGCGCTTGGCGCCGCCGCGCTCGATCTGGTTGACGATGTCCTGCAGCTGCTCGCCCAGGAAGATGGACATGATGGCCGGGGGCGCCTCGTTGGCCCCCAGGCGGTGGTCGTTGCCCGGGCCGGAGATGCCGACGCGCAGCAGCTCGGCGTACTTGTCCACCGCCGAGATGGTGGCCACCAGGAAGGCCAGGAACTGGGCGTTGTCGTGCGGGGTGTGGCCCGGCTCCAGCAGGTTCTCACCCTCGTCCGTGGCCATGGACCAGTTGTTGTGCTTGCCGTTGCCGTTGATGCCGGCGAAGGGCTTCTCGTGCAGCAGGCAGACCAGGCCGTGCCGCAGGGCCACCCGGCGCATCAGCTCCATCACCACCATGTTGTGGTCGGCGCAGGCGCTGCTGTTCTCGAAGATGGGAGCCAGCTCGAACTGGGCCGGGGCCACCTCGTTGTGGCGGGTCTTGGCCGGGATTCCCAGGCGCCACAGCTCGCGGTCGAGGTCCTGCATGTAGTTGAGGATGCGCTCGCGGATGGGGGCGAAGTAGTGGTCCTCCAGCTCCTGGCCGCGGTAGGGCGCGGCGCCGAAGAGCGTGCGCTGCGTGGCGATCAGGTCCGGCCGCAGCTCGAAATACTTGCGGTCGATGAGGAAGTACTCCTGTTCCGGCCCCAGCGTGGTGAACACCCGCTTGGCCGACTTGTTGCCGAAGAGCCGCAGCAGGCGGACGGCCTGCGTGCTGAGCGCCTCGATGGAGCGCAGCAGCGGGGTCTTGTGGTCCAGGGCCTCCTCGGTGTAGCTGACGAAGGCCGTGGGGATGGTCAGGGTGGCGCCGTTGCGGGTCTCCTGGATGAAGGCCGGCGAGGTCGGGTCCCAGGCCGTGTAGCCGCGGGCCTCGAAGGTGGCGCGGATGCCGCCCGAGGGGAAGGACGAGGCGTCGGGCTCGCCCTTGATGAGGGTCTTGCCGTCGAACTCGGCGATGGCGGCGCCGCCCTGGGTGGGCTCCAGGAAGGTGTCGTGCTTCTCGGCGCTGAGGCCGGTCATGGGCACGAACCAGTGGGTGTAGTGGCTGGCGCCCATCGAAAGGGCCCATTCCTTCATGCCCTGGGCCACCTGGTCGGCGATGGAGGCGTCCAGAGGATCGCCCTTCAGGATGGTGGCGCGCAGCTTCTTGTACACGTCCTTGCTGAGGAACTTCTTCTGGGCGGCGTCGTTGAAGACCAGGCTGCCGTAGATCTCCTGCCCCGGCTGGCCCTTGTAGTCCTCGTGGGGCGCCTGCTCCTGCCCCAGGCCGAGCGCGATCTGCTTGCGTATGCTCA
>JAJYGY010000259.1 GCA_021790555.1 bacterium | reverse complement strand
CTTGGGTTACTGGCCCTGCTGGCCGCCTGTTGCAATCCCCCCAAGAATGCCGGCATTCTTGGGCCCAGCGTGTCCTACGCCAGGGTGCCCCGGCCCTGGCTGATGTACGACGGCAAGCCGGAGTTCCCCTTCCAAACCTTCCAGATATGGGACGAAAACGGCTTGGTCAATTTTTCGGACTCTTCCCAGACCCTGAATGGGATGGACAGCATTTCCTTCACCTATTCGGCCCTGGGCGGGAAAACCTGGTCTGAACCTGTGTGGTGGAACAACGTCTCCCCAATGGACTACTCCTCGCAGGGCTTCACCACCGGAACCGTCTGGGTGAAGGCGGTGGCTCCGGCCGGGCAGTTCTCGGCCAACCTCACCTGCAACGTCCAGATCCTTGGTTCGGGCAAGGCCGGCGCGGGAGGAGGGACGAACCCCGCGGTCTCCCTGAGTTCCAGCTGGCGGCAGATCACGGACGCCCTGCCGGGATCCCTGACCCAGACCAGCGTCAGCATTCCCCTGGAGATCAACATCTACAACATGAGCGGGAACGCGGCGGACTATCCCTTCACCGTCTACATGACGGACATTGAACTCAACTAATTCCTTCTGCGGGGCGCTTCCATGAGACGAGGTCATAGCAAGGCACGGGGATTGCTCTTCCTGGGGGCCCTGGCGCTGGCCTGGGTGGCGGGTCCGGCAGCGGCCCTGAAGGCCGTGGACAAGGCGCCCAGCACCACGCCCTTCACCCTGTACGATCCGGGCCAGAACGGCCTGGTGGACTACACCAAGTACGGCAGGTTCTACGGCATCGGCACGGCCCAGTACCAGTACGTGATGAGCGACCGCGCCGGCCTGGCCAGGGCCGTGGGCGAGGGCATCTTTCCCAACACCAGCGCGGAGCAGGACCCGGCCTTCCTGAGGATGCGGGCCGGCCTGGACTTCCATTCGGCCACCTGGGGCCTGTGGCTGGGGAACCTTTGGGATCCCCAGAAGCAGTTCTTCCAGTGGGTCTGCGGCAAGGTGGACGACGCCACCAAGACCATGGACGCGGCCCGTATTTTCATGCAATGCCAAATGTGGATTCCCGCGCTGAAGGCCTTCGATGCCGTGCTGATCCAGTTTCCCACGGCCAGCCGGGCCAATTCCAAGGACCCCTGGACCTGGTACGCCTGCTACGGAAGCGTGGCGCGCAACAGCATCCTGTACATCCTGCGCCAGCATCCCGAACTGGGCCTGGAACTGAAGGACTGCGTGGTGGACGTGGCCAACCCGGGCAAGGACAACCAGAAGGTGAACAAGGTCAATCCGGGCTATTTCGTGCGCGCCCAGCCCACCCCGCCGGTCAGGCTGGAAAGCGTGATCAAGGAGCTTCCCAACGCGGATGCCAAGGTGCGCCTGGTGCAGTACCAGAACCACCACTGGATGATGTGGGTGGACGGGCAGCCCTACTTCATCCGCGGCCTGTGCTACGGCGTGACCAAGATCGGGCAGAGCCCGGACCTGCAGAACATGGTCAGCCTCTACGACGTGCCGGACCTGCACGGCGTCTTCGACAGCTGGGTGGACAAGAACCACAACGACCACCGGGACGCCGACGAGCCGGTGGTGGGCGACCAGGTGCTGCTGAAGCAGATGGGGTGCAACACCATCCGCTGCTATTACGGGGAGGACGTCAAGACCACCGCCAACATGGAGAGGTTCTGGAAGGACGACGGCATCCGCTTCGCCATCGGCACGGGCTTCGGAGCCTACGGCATGGATTCGGGCGGCGGCTGGGACAAGGGCACGGACTACACCGACCCGGCCCAGCAGGACGCCATCCTGGACGCGCTGAAGAAGACCGTGCTGCGCTTCAAGGACAAGCCCTACACGCTGTGCTACATCCTGGGCAACGAGAACAACTACGGGGTGAAGAACAACTCCAACACCTACCCCGCCGTGTACTGCAACCTGATCGAGCGGGCCTGCCTGATGGTGCACAAGCTCGACCCCAACCACCCCGTGGGCCCCTGCATCGGCGAGGGCTACGCCGACCAGGTCATCCGCTACGCGCCGGACGTGGACTTCATCGGCATCAATTCCTACCGGGGGGCCACCGGCTTCGGCGACCTGTGGGAGACCCTGCGGGCCCAGACCGACAAGCCCGTGATCATCACGGAATTCGGGGCCCCGGCCTACTACAACGGCGTGGGGGAGGACGGCCTGGTGCAGGCCGACTACCTGAAGGGCAACTGGGAGGACATGCGCTACAACCGAGGGGGCGGCCCGGGATACGGCAACGCCCTGGGCGGTTTCGTCTTCGAGTGGCAGGACGAATGGTGGAAGGCGGAAAACGGCAAACCGCCCAACGTCCACGACACCTCCAAGGGCCAGGGAGACGCCCCCTTCGCCGACGGCGCGGGGCACGAGGAATGGTACGGCATCACCGGGCAGGGCGACGGCTACGACAGCCCGGCCATGCGCCACCTGCGCGACTCCTATTTCGTGCTGAAGAGCCTCTGGACCAAGGAGGAGCAGGGCACGCGTTGAGATGCCCGGCACGGGGGGGCTTTCGCCCCCCCCGTGCGCGCGGTTTATTCCCCGAAAAGTCCAGCCCCGCCTGCCCGGTTCCAACCCTGACCGCTTATCCCCACCCATTCCTCTCTCGATGTCCCGCGCATTTCCGGATCGCTCCAGGCTGAAAAAGCGCTGGATTTGGCCTGAAAACCTATTTTTTCTCCGCGTTTGCACCAAAAAGCACCGATTCAAATCTAAAAAGACATAAAAAAATCCCGGCGAGAGGTTAACCTTGAAAGGCAACAGGATGGACCCAAACGGTGGCCACTCTCAGGGCTTTTCATGAGTTGGATCAAGCTTTTCCTGGCATACCTGGCAGCCGGGCAACCTGAAGGTGCCGCGATGAGGGGCCCACGCCTTCTTGCATGGCTTTCCCTGGTCTTCCTGGCGGCCGCCCCCCTGAGGGCGGCCCAGTCCACCTACCGCGTCATGGCCGGGAACACCGGCACGGCCTACACCGACAGCCTGGGCAATCTCTGGTCGCCGGACGCCTATTTCAGCGGCGGCGCCACGGCCTTCACCGCCAATCCCATCGTGAACACGCCGGACCCCGCCCTCTACCAGGACGAACGCTGGGGCACCTTCAGCTACACGTTTCCCATGAACCCGGGAACCTACCAGGTGACCCTGAAGTTCGCCGAGGACTACTGGTACCAGCCCGGCCAGCGCCAGTTCAACGTGGCCATCAACGGCACGACCGTGCTTTCCAACTTCGACATCCTGGCCGCCGCGGGCGGGGAGTTCACGGCCGTGGACAGGGTCTTCGAGAACGTCAGTCCCAGCGGGGGCAACATCACCATCACCTTCAGCACCGGGGCCGCCGACTGGCCCAAGGTGGACGCCATCCAGATCGTCCCGCAGCCCGCCGCCACGGACACCCCCACCATCACCCCCACCCTCAGCCCCACGCCCTGCGGGGGCGGGTCCTACGTCTCGCAGACGGAGACCAGCACCAGCGCCGACAAGCTGGTGTGGTACCCCTCGCAGGCTTCCGCCACGCCCGGGGGATGGACCAGCCCGGGCTTCAACGACTCGTCCTGGCAGGACGCCGTGTGGTGGCCCTACCCCACCGGGGGCTATATCCCCGGCGGCAACGCCTGGTTTTCCTACGAGTCGTCGGCCGCCGGTTCCTCCGGATACAACGACTTCCAGATCGTCCGGCACGACTTCAGCATCCCCGCCGGCGCCGTCAACCTTTCGGGCGTGCTCTACCTGGCCGTGGACGACAACGCCTCCACCTGGATCAACGGCACCCCCATCCAGTCGGACCCTTCCGGTTTCCTCAGCTACGAGAACATCCGGTCCTACAACCTGCCCGCCGGCAGCCTGGCCCCCGGCAACAACGTCCTGGCCATCCGGGACAACGACGTGCTGGCCTCCTACGTCGGCTACAGTTTCCTCCTGGTCCTCCACTATTCGCTGGCCTGCAGCCCAAGCCCCACGCCTTCGCCCTCCGCCAGCATGACCCGCACCGCGACGTCCACGGCCTCGCCCTCCGGCACGCCTTCGTCCAGCCCCACGCGCACGGCCACGCCCAGCGCCACTTCTTCTCCCACGCCCAGCCCGAGCCCCACGGCGAGTTCCACGGCCAGCCCCTCGGCGACGCCCTCGGCCTCCCCGAGCCCGACGGCCAGCCCCACGGCTTCCTCCACCCGCAGCGTCACGCCCACGGGCACCTCCACCGGCAGTTCCACCCCCACGGCCACCCCCACGGACTCGCGCAGCCCCTCGGACACGCCCAGCTCCACGCCCACGTCCACCCGGTCCTCCACGCCGTCGGCGACCCCCACCCGGTCCCCCACGGCTTCGCCCAGCCCCAGCCCCACGGCCACGCCGACGGAGTCCCCCACCGCCACGGCCTCCGCCTCGGCCACCCCCTCGGGCACGGCCACGCCGTCCTTTTCGCCCTCGCCCAGCGCGACCGCCACTGCCTCCAGCAGCGCCACCCCCACGGCCTCCCCCACTTCCACCGGGACGCGGACGTCCTCGCCGACGCCCACCCCCCGCGCCTCGCCGACGCC
>JAJYGY010000145.1 GCA_021790555.1 bacterium | reverse complement strand
ACTTCACCGACCTGAAGAACCACAAGCTGCTGTGGACCACGCGCCAGACCGTGAGCCTGACCCCGGGGACCACCCCCACGGCCGACCAGCTTGAGAACTACAATTCCACCAACCTGGCCTCGCTGAACGAATCCACCACCTTCTACGTGCTCAACAACGTGGGCGCCCCGGCCCAGGACGAGAACACCGTGCGCCAGAACCTGGAGGACCAGATGGCGCAGCGCGTGGTCAACCGGACCCTGGACGGGTTCTGATGGGGCGGGGAGGCAGGATCCTGGCGCTGGCGGCCCTGGTGCTGGCGGCCTCCGGCGGCGCGGCCCGGGGGGAAGGGAGCCGCTGCGTCATCTCCATGTTCACGACCTGCTCCAACCTGACGCCCAACTATTATCCCGCCGACACCATCAACTGGTTCCATCCCTCCCTCCAGTCGCAGATCGTCTTCTTCGTGCAGATGATGTTCCCCCTGCGGCCGGGCATGGAGGACAAAAACCCCAGCCTGGACCTGGAATGGCCCTGGCATCCCCCCCTGGCCGTCCCGCCCCTGGATTCCAATCCCGCCCAGGCCCTCAGCATCGCCATTTCGGACCACCACTTCGCCGAGGCCGAATGGCGGGCCCCGGACGGGCAGGTCATCGCGGACCTGGGCCTGACCATGACCCCCAGGGTCTCCACGGACTACCTGACCATCGACGGAATGCAGATGATCCCGCACACCTTCGCCATGGCCATCGGCACCAAGGACATCCGCAAGGTCGCCGGGCAGACGGCCCTGCCCAGCCAGGTGGGGCTGTACCACATAAGGTTCTGGGTGGACGGGAAGCTTGAGGGGGTGGCTTTCTTTTCGATCTTGGAGGAGGGAAAGACCCCGGTGCAGGGCGAACCGGGCCGGGTGGAGGGCGAGGAGAAGTTGGCGCCTTTCCCGGTCTCTCCGACGGGGATTCCCCTGAGGGGAGGGGCCCTGCCGGCCTCGCCCGGGACCCAGGCCCCGGCCGCCCTGGGGTCCATCCTTGAGAAGACCCTGGGGGCCGGGGTGACCGGCGGGTACTAGGCGGCCTTGGCCATCTTGTTGACGCGCAGGGACAGGCGGGACTTCAGGCGGGAAGCCTTGTTGGGATGGATGTAGCCCTTGACGGCGGCCTTGTCCAGCTTCTTGACGGCCTGGGCCAGGGCTTTCTGGGCCTCGTCCTTGGCGGTGGCCTTGTTGAACTTGACCAGCGCGGTCTTCAGGCTGGAGTAGACCTCCAGGTTCCTGGCGCGCCGGCGCTTGATACGGCGGACATCCTTGATCGAAGACTTGATCAGCGGCACGTGCAACCTCCACGGATGGATCGTAAAAAGGAAACCATGTTCCTCAGCAAGGGGCGAACTATAACACAGTTTTTCCGGGTACGTCAATGCGGCCAGGGCGCCTGAAAGGGGCCCCCCGCCCCCTGGTCAGCGTGGTCATCCCCGTGGAGCCGGAGGGAAGGGTGGGCGCGGTCCTGAAGGCCCTGGGAGCCTGCGGGTACCCCCGCCAGGGCCTGGAGGTGCTGGTGGCCCGGGGCCGCAATCCCTCGCGCCAGCGCAACGCCGCGGCCCGCAGGGCGCGGGGCCGTTACCTGCTTTTCCTGGATTCGGACTCCCTGGCCCAGGAGGGCCTGGTCGACCGCCTGCTGGAATGCTTTTCGCGCGGCCGGGTGGCCGTGGCCGGGGGGCCCAACCTGCCTCCCCTGGACCAGGCCTTCTTCCAGAAGGCGGCCTCCGCGGTGCTGGGTTCCTGGCTGGGCTCGATGTCCGCCCGGGCGCGCTACCGGCCCGTCGGGTCCCTGAGGGAAAGCTCGGAGAAGGAGCTGATCCTCTGCAACCTGATGGCCGACCGCCGGGTCTTCCTGGAGGCCGGCGGTTTCCGCGAGGACCTCTATCCCAACGAGGAGAACGAACTGCTCAACCGCCTGAAGAACCTCGGCTGGAAGGCCCTCTACCAGCCTCTGGCCCTGGTGCGGCGCCCCCGCAGGAAGAACCTGGGGGCCTTCGCCCGCCAGGCCTTCGGCTACGGGCGCGGCCGCATGGAGCAGATGCTGGCGAACTTCTTTCCCGGGGACCTGGTCAACCTGCTGCCCCTGGGTTTCCTTTTGTACCTGGCGGCCCTGCCCTGGCTGCAGGCGGCCTGGCCCTGGGCCTGGCTGGGCGCCGGACTGTACGGCCTGGCCCTGCTGGCGGCCGGGCTGGCGGCCTGCCTGGAATCCGGGCCCCTGGTGGGCCTGGCCAGCCTGCCGCTGTTTCCGGTCCGCCACCTGGGCTACGGGCTGGGGCTGGCCGCGGGCCTGGGCTCGCGTTTCGCCGGACCCCGGGCGCGCGACCCCGGCGCGCCCCGCGTCGAGAAGCTTGCCCTGGCGCCGGAGGGCCGGCGCCGCGGGGGGCGGAAATGAGGCCGGCCAACGGGACGGACGGCAGGCCCAGGGCCCTGGTGCTGTCCTCGCTGGGCCGCAACACGGGCTGCGCCCTGCGGGCCCGCTACTTGGCCGGGGCCCTGGAGGCGCTGGGATGGAGGGTGGCGGCTCCCGCCCCGCCATTCCCCAGCCTGCCCGGGGCCCTGGAGGTTTTCTTAAGCCTGCCCTCCTACCTGCTGGCCTGCCTGCGGGAAAAGCCCGACCTGGCCGTGGCCATCAAGCCCTATCCCAACGCCTGGATCCCCCTTTGGATCCTCCGGCTGCTCGGAAGGACGGCCGTGGCCGACGTGGACGACCTGGACGGCGGGTACCGCGGCGGACTGCTGGGCCTGCTGGGCCGCGCCAGCCAGGCCCCCGCCTTCCGGCTGCTCGACCGTTTTTCCACGCACCATCCGGAACTGAGGCGCTGGCTTGAGGAGAAGCAGGGGGTGAAGCCGGAGCGCGTGGTGTGGCTGGGCCAGGGGGTGGACACGGACCTTTTCCGCCCCGAGGCCGTCCCCGTGGAAGAGGCCGGGGCCTGCCGCCTGGCCGCGGGCGGCAGGCGGGTGCTGCTGTTTTCGGCCCACCTCAACGTGGCCTGCGAATTCCCCCTGCTGCTTGAATGGGCCGCCCCGCTGCTGAAGGAACGCGCGGACGTGGTGCTGGTGGTGGCCGGGGGCGGGCCGCGCCTGGACGAGTTCAAGGCCCTGGCCGCCTCGGCGGGCCTGGAAGGCCGCTGCCTGTTCACCGGGGCGCTGAAGCCCGAAGGGGTGCGCGCCTGGATGGCCCTGGCCTCGGCCTGCCTGGCCGTGTACGGTCCGGGAGAGGCCAACCGCTACCGGGTGCCCATGAAGGTGGGCGAATACCTGGCCATGGGCAGGCCCGTGGTGTGCAACCCCATCGGCGGCCTGGCGGGCCTGGAACCCTACCTGTACACCTGCGGGGCCGAGGCCGGCGATTTCCGGCGCGCCCTGGGGGCCCTGCTGGAAGGCGGGGGGGACGGCAGGGAGGAGAGGGGAAGGGAATACGCGCGCGCCAGCCTGGACTGGCGGCGCGTGGCCGAGAGGTTCTTGAAGGAGCTGGGCGCATGGCCCCTGCCGGACTGAAAAAATACGTCTTCCTCCTGCTGGCGGCCGCCGTGCCGGGCCTGGCGGCCTGGCTGGGCTGGGCCTGGGGCCTGCCGCCCCTGGCCGCGCTGCTGGCCTTTCTGGCCCTGGAGCACCGGCGCCGGGTCCGGCCCCGCTTCCTGGCCGGAACCCCCCCGGGCCGGGGCCTGGAGGAATCCCTGTTTGAGCTGGAGCAGCCCCTCTTCGCCATGGCGCCCTCGGCCGGCGGCAGGGGCGGACTGGTGGTGACCTCGGACGGCCGGGCCACCTGGAGGAGGCCGGACGGCTCCGTCGCCTGGAGCCGCCCCCTGCCGGAAAAGCCCCTGCACGTGCTGCCCTCGGCGGACGGGGCGCGGGTCTGGCTGGCCCTGGAGGCCGCGGTGGTGGGGCTGGACGGGGAAGGCGGCGAATTCGGCCGCCTGGCCTTTCCGCCCCCGGAGCAGGGGGCCCAGGCCTACCGCCTGCACCTCTCGGCGGACGGGGGCAGCCTGGTGCTGCACTGCCCCTGGTTCCTGCAGTGGATGGATCCGGACCTGAAGTCCCTGGGGCCGCGCCTGACCAGCCGCGAGGCGGGGAACTTCATCAAGTACCTGCGCCTGTCCCCGGACGGCGGCCGCGCCTTCCTGGGGGGGGCCCTGATGCTGGAGGATTCGGCCGGGGTGCAGGCCCGCTACGCCCTGTGGAGCCGGAAGCCGGACGGCCGCTTCGGGCTTTCCTGGCAGTTCGAGGACGACAACCCCGACAATTCCCATATCCGATCCCTGGAGATGAGCGCGGACGGCGGCACCCTGCTGGCCCTGACCCACCGGTCGGGCTACGAGTTCACCGTGCTCGACCTGGAGGGCAGGGAGCGTTGGAGGCGCCAGGGCGAGGATCCGGTGCTTTCCCCGGACGGCGGCCTGGTGCTGTGGCACAACCCCTTCGAAGGGGTCACCCTGACCCGCCTGGCGGACCGCGCCAAGCTGTGGAGCCGGAAGCCCGATGCCAAGGTGCGCTTCCGGCACCTGGACGCCGGGGGAACCAGCCTGTTCCTGGAAGGGCGCCACCTTTTCCAGG
>JAJYGY010000177.1 GCA_021790555.1 bacterium | reverse complement strand
CCTTGGAGAACGGCACATCGGGCATCGCGTGGCTCCGGTGGTGGAAGGACCGCGGCTCGGGTTCGTTACCCGGCGGCCTGCCAAATTATAAGGCAAGAAGGGCGGCTTCAAAAACCAGAAAGCGCCGCCCTGGTGACAGGAGACCCCGGGCGCCTAAAGGTCCAGGGCCTTGTCCGCGGGGGACAGGGGCAGGCCGAAGGCCTCGGCCACGGCGGGGTGGTGCACCCGGCCTTCCGAAAGGTTGAGCCCGTGCAGGAAGCCCCGGTCGGCGGCCAGGGCCTTTTTCCAGCCCAGCGAGGCGAGCTTCAGGGCGTAGGGAAGGGTGGCGTTGGCCAGGGCCTGGGTGGACGTGCGGGCCACCCCGCCGGGCATGTTGGACACGCAGTAGTGCACCACGCCCTCCACCACGTAGGTGGGCTGGCTGTGCGTGGTGGGCCGGCTGGTCTCGAAACAGCCCCCCTGGTCGATGGAGACGTCCACCAGGGCCGAGCCCTTCTTCATCCCCTTGAGCATGCCGGCGGTGACCAGGCGGGGGGCCCGGGCGCCCTCCTTCAGCACGGCCCCCACCACCAGGTCGGCCTGGCCCAGGCGCCGCTCCAGGTTGTCGGGCGTGGAAAACAGGGTGGTGACGTTGGCCGGCAAAATGTCGTCCAGGACCCGCAGGCGGGGCAGCGAGACGTCCATCACCGTGACGCGGGCGCCCAGCCCGGCGGCGATCCTGGCGGCGTTGGAGCCCACCACGCCCCCGCCCAAAATGAGCACCTCGGCCGGGGCCACGCCCGGCACCCCGGCCAGCAGGGTGCCCTGGCCGTTGGAGACCTTCTCCAGGCACTTGGCCCCCTCCTGGATGGACATGCGCCCGGCGATCTCGCTCATGGGCACCAGGCAGGGAAGCGAGCCGTCCCGCTCCAGGATGGTCTCGTAGGCCAGGGCCACGGCCCCGCTTTTCAGCATGGCCCCGGTGAGCTCGCGGGAGGCGGCGAAGTGGAAATAGGTGAAGACCACCTGGCCGGACCGGATGAGGGGCCATTCCTGGGCCAGGGGCTCCTTGACCTTGTAGACCAGGTCGGCCCGGCCCCACACCTCGGCGGCCCCGCCCACCACCTCGGCCCCGGCCTGGGCGTACTCCCCGTCGCCGTGGCCGCAGCCCTCGCCGGCCCCGCTCTCGAAAAGCACCCGGTGGCCTTCGCGCCGGAAGGCCCGCGCGCCGTCCGGAAGCAGGCCCACGCGGAACTCGTCCTTTTTGACCTCCCTGGGGATGCCGACGATCATGCCGGGCCCCTTTCCGAAGAGAAGGAAACGCCACCGCACAAATCTATACGCTTTTGGCTGGGGTTCAATGGCAAAGTGGCGGAAAAACGGAAAAGCCCCGTCCCGGCGGCTTCCATGCCGTCGGGTCCGGGGCTTTTCAAGGTGGGGATCTCCGCGCCGGTCAGGCCTTGGTCACGTTGGTGGCCTGCGGGCCCTTGGCCCCGTCGACGACGTCGAAGCTCACGGCCTCGCCTTCGGCCAGGGTCTTGAAGCCGTTGCCCTGGATGGCCGAGAAATGCACGAACACGTCCGCGCCGTTGGGCTGCTCCAGGAAGCCGAACCCCTTCTTTTCGTTGAACCACTTCACCTTTCCCACGACCGATCCCATCTGAAACCTCCAACGAACCACCAAGCCTTCAAAGCCCCTGCCCCCTCGGGCAAGCGGCCGAAAGCCATCCAAAATATACATCCGGCCCGGAAAAAAACCAGGGAAAAATCCGGGACCCTCAGGGCGGAGTTGATTTTGGCGGTGGGCTTTCGGACAATCGACGGGATTGAATCGCACCTTCCCTTGGGGGAAAAGGCATGGCACAGAACGGAAAGAAGTCGCGGGACCTGGAATTCCGGGTCCAAGGGGGGATGGCGCGCCTGAGCTGCCCGGCCGAGGGCATTTTGAAGCTGGAATACGCCCCCCGGGGGCGCTGGGAGAAGGCGCTTTCGGGAATTCCGGCGCCGGAATTCCGGCCTTCGGCCGGCGCCGGCCGGCTGAGGCGGGGCCGGGCGCTGGTGGAACTTGCGACCGCCGGGCTGCGCCTGGCGCTGAAGCTGCCCTCCCTTTCCTTCCAGCTGACGGACGACCTGGGAACGGCGCTGCTGGCCTCCGGGCCGGGCTTCGGTTTTTCGCCGCGCCGCGGCCGCGGCGACGGCAAGGACTGGACCGAGGCCATGGGCCTGGCCGACCGGGGCGAGGACGCCCCCCTGCCCCCCCCCAGCGGGGTGGAATGGAGGCTGAAGGCCGCCCAGCCCCAGTCGTGGTTCGGCCTGGGGGAGAAGGTGGGGCCCCTGGACAAGGCCGGCCAGTCCTGGGAATTCTGGAACACCGACGCCTTCAAGCACGGCCCGGTGACCGACCCGCTCTACAAGACCGTGCCCTTCGCCCTGGCCTCGCGCCCCTTGAGGCGGGGCGGACGCTCGGCCTGGGGGCTGCTGCTGGACAACCCCTCGCGGAGCCGGATCGACCTGGGCCGCGACCGTCCCGGCGCCCTGGCCTACCACTGCGAATACGGAAACCTGGCGGCCTACTTTTTCGCCGGGCCCGGCCCGGCCGAGGTGCTGGAGCGCTACACCCGGCTCACCGGCAGGCCCTTCCTGCCGCCGCTCTGGTCGCTGGGCGTGCACCAGAGCCGCTGGGGCTACCGCAGCGGGCGCGAGGCCCTGGCCCTGGCGGCCCGTTTCGAGAAGCTGGGGCTTCCCCTGGACTGCCTGCACCTGGACATCGACTACATGCGGGGATACCGGGTCTTCACCTGGGACGGGAAGCGGTTTCCCTCCCCGGAGAAGACGCTCAAGAAGCTCAAGGCCGGCGGCGTGCGCGTCACCACCATCATCGACCCGGGGGTCAAGGCCGACCCGGACTACCCCGTGTTCCAGGGCGGCGCGCGCGGCGGGCACTTCGTGCGGAAGGCCCGGGGCGGGGATTTCCGGGCCGACGTCTGGCCGGGCGAATGCTCCTTCCCGGACTTCTTCCAGGCCAAGACCCGGGCCTGGTGGGGCGACCAGCACCGCGGCCACCTGAAGGCCGGCGTGGACGGCATCTGGAACGACATGAACGAGCCGGCCCTGATGCACGGAAAATCCATGGACGCGGCCCTGCATTCCACCGAGGCCGGAAGCAAGGCCCACGCCGAGGTGCACAACCTTTACGGCAGCTTGATGACCCGGGCCACGGCCGAGGGCCTGGCCCGGCTGGACCCCGGGCGGCGCCGCTTCCTGCTGACGCGGGCCGCCTACGCCGGGGTGCAGCGCTTCTCCTCGGTGTGGCTGGGCGACAACAGCTCGGGCTTCGAGTACCTGCGCATGAGCCTGGCCATGCTGGCGGGCATGGGGCTTTCGGGGGTGCCCTTCTGCGGGGTGGACGTGGGCGGCTTCGACCGCGACTGCGGGGCCGAACTGCTGGCCCGCTGGACCCAGGCCGGCTGCCTCTACCCCTTCTTCCGAAACCATTCCAGCTGGCACAGCCGCCGGCAGGAGCCCTGGTCCTTCGGCGAGCCCACGCTTTCCATCTGCCGCAGGTACCTCAGGCTTCGCCACCGCCTGCTGCCCTACCTCTACACGCTCTTCGAGCAGGCCCACCGCACCGGGGCGCCGGTGCTGCGGCCCATGCTGTGGGAGTTCCCCCAGGACGAGGACGGCCTGCTCCTTTCCGACCAGTTCATGCTGGGGCCCTGGCTGCTGGCCGCGCCCGTCACTCAGGCGGGCGAGAGGGCCCGCTCGCTGTGGCTTCCCGAGGGGGACTGGACGGACTACTGGACCGGACGGCGCCTGCGCGGAGGCCGCCACGTGCTGACCCCCGCGCCCCTGGACACCCTGCCCCTGTTCGCGCGCCAGGGAGCCGTCCTGCCGGGATTCCCGCCCGCCCTGCACGCCGACAAGCGCGACCGGTCCACCCTGCTGCTGGACCTGTACCCCGGCGGGGACAAGCCCGGCCGCTTCGAACTCTACGAGGACGACGGCGAAAGCCGGGGCTTTGAAAAGGGCCGGTTCCGGCGCACGGCCCTGATGCTGGAATGCGAGCGGGGCGGCCGGGAGATACGCCTGGCCCTCAAGGCGGCCGGGGGCGGGGGGTTCCAGGGCGCCCGGACCTTCAGCCTGCGCTTCCACGGCCTGGTGGGCCGGCCCGACCGGGTGCTGGTGGACGGACGGCCGCGTTCGCTGGACCGCGACCCGCTGGGCGAGGCCGTGCGCGGCCTGCAGCCCGGCCACTGGCAGGCCCGCCTGGAGGTGCCGGCCGGCACCCGCGAGGTGCTGGTGCTGGGCGCCCCCGGCCTGGTCGAGGCGGAATAGGAGGAAGCGGGCCGGGAGGATTTTCCGCCCGGCCCGGGGTCCCCAAGGGAGCCTCATGTCCGAGGAAAACCCCATCCTGCATAGTACCCGATCACGCGGCGGGGGTCGCAGGCGAGGTAGGCGCGGGACGCCCAGCTCAGCTGGTTTGGGCGGGCGCGGCGCTTGAGCCAGTCGTCCGGCGAAGCCTCCCCCGAGCGGAAATCCTGAAGCGCGTGGTGGTCCGCGGGGATAGTCCTTTTACAGGCCGGCTTTCCTCTGCTATGATT